>NZ_JAKKRK010000010.1:0-103464 GCF_025654545.1 Shewanella sp. SM20
CAAATCATCGCGTCCATCGGCAATTTACGCCGTCTTAACGTCGCAACGCCCTGAGAGTCTAGACAAGATTGAATTAACTCAGGTTCTAACACATCTGCTAAGCAGGTGAATTCGGTTAGGCGGGTAATATGAGTACGGGCGAGTGCTTCTGAGAGTTGCATAAAAAATCCGATGACATGAGGTCATCGGATTTTGATCTTTTCAGCGAGATCGTCAAGCGATCTGTCTTAACTGATCGGCATTAGGCTATATGCCTCCTTAATTGAGTTTTAATGCTAGATTTAGAATTTGTGTTCTAAGCCAACACCAATGTATTTGTCATCATCTGTAGACGCTTCTAACGAACGGTTCGTGTAGAAAGCGAATAATTTAGTTGGCTTACCTAAGCTGTAGTCTGCACCTACCGACCATGAATCACCAAGTTCTTCCATATCTTGGAACTGAGCTTTTAAAGTAACAGCATCGATATCATAGGCAGCGCTTAATAGATAGCCGTTAGCACTTTCTGCAGTGACTTCAACTGGCATCGACGTTGCAGAATCAAATTTATAGGTTTGCTCTTGTTGCTGGTACATACCACCCAGTTTAATACCGGCTAACTTAGCTTGTAAGCTGGCACGAACAATCTCATATCCAGACACATCTGAGTCATAAGCAAGAGATGCATAAACGGGTGTTTTCTTCAGTTTCGCATCGCCATACATGGCCGCTAAGCTAAAACCATCTTGAGCAAATTGACCTTTTACATCATTTCCTTCGGCAACATAGGTAACACCGAATACAAAATCACCAAAGGAAGGCGTAAGGTAAGTCGCCGTTTGAGCAGCGCGAACTTCACCCTTGAACAGCTTACCTAAGTCACCTGAAAGGTCGTTAAACTGATCAACATCACCTTGAGAAATTTTCAACAAGGTATCATTACGACCCACAGAGAACGAACCAAATGCGCCTTTCAAACCAACAAATTGGTTACGTGCAGTAAAGTTATCGCTTGATGCTGCACCTGTATCAACTTGATATTCCACTGTGTAGAAAGCTTCCAGCGAGCTAGACAGCGCAAAATCACCCTTCACACCAAAACGAGAAGCATTACTTTGAATAGTTGTTGTAGCATCACCTTTCTCATCATTTGATTGAGCAGTGACATTCAACTTACCATAAACAGTCAGTGGCTCAGCGGCATTAGCTGAAGCCAGAGTTGCAGAAGCTAGCGCAGAAGCAAGTAGAGTTTTACAAAAAACGTTCATCATTTAATCCTTTCGACGTTATGTTCGTCTTGGTTATTGGTTTGGAACGACCGAAAGTTTGCAATGAATGTGTTTCAATTTTATTTCAATTGTGACCATTAACGTTGGCGTGCAAAAAAGCTGACGCGAAGCCAGGCATAAAACCCAGTAAAAATGCGGGCTGCAGCTAAGCTAATTATTATGTTACAGTTTAATGAATTCTGATCCTCCGTTAAAAATCAGCTATTGAACACAGGTTTACCCCGCTCAAACTATGCCGTAAACTGCCACTTTAATTTTCAATGGGCGCCTCTTATGTGGTTTAAAAATCTTACTCTTTATCGTTTCAATAAACCTTTTGCCGTCGAAACCGAAGCGCTAGAAACTGCGTTGGCCGATTTCACTTTCTCCCCCTGCTCAAGCCAAGATGTCAGTAAATTTGGTTTCTCAAATGCGTTAGGCAAAAAAGGCAGTTCTTTGGTCCATAGCGCTGACAATCGCCATCTGATCTGCGTGACTAAAGAAGAGAAAATTCTGCCAGGCCAAGTCATCAAAGAAGCCTTAGAAGAAAAAGTGGCTCTCATTGAAGATGAAGAAAATCGTAAACTGGCGAAAAAAGAAAAAGATGCGCTAAAAGATGAAATCATCACTAGCCTACTGCCACGCGCTTTTTCGCGCCGAAGCCAAACCCACGCCTTGATTTTGCCTGAGCTAGAAATGATCCTCGTTGATAGTTCAAGTGCCACTAAGGCCGAAGAATTATTAGCGTTATTACGTAAAGCTCTCGGCAGTTTACCTGTGATCCCACTGAGCTTTAAAGCGCCAGTCGAATCCAATTTAACTGAATGGTTAAAACTTGGCAGCGCGCCATTACCCTTTGAAATGCAAGACGAAGCCGAGCTCAAATCTGAAGCTGATGAAGGCGGAATTGTGCGCTTTAAGCAGCAGGATTTGAAAGAAGACGAAGTGTTAGCTCACTTAGCAACAGGTAAGCAAGTACACAAGTTAGCGCTGCATTTCGGCCAATCGATTGCACTATTATTGCAATCAGATGCCAGCGTGAAGCGCCTTAAATTCTCTGAAGAATTTAGAGCAGGGAACGATGAAGTCGGCACTGACGATCCTATGGCTCGTTTAGATGCAGACTTTGCCCTAATGGGCAGCGAGTTAGTCGCCTTGATGCATGCACTCGTGGCCGCCCTTGGTGGACTCGAAGACGCACAAGTTTAAGCAAAACTCGTTAAGCAGACGAGATCTGCAACTCGCTTGTTAGACTGAGCCGTACAAGATAAGAAAAGGCGCCCCCATCAAAATAATGGTTGCGCCTTTTTTATGACGATTTTACTTTAGGTGGCTTTAAGACAAAGGCATTTAGATGCTAAATATGAAGCCCTAACCACATTAAGCTTTAGTCGCTAACTCGCCTTTATTGTCAAACGGCCAATCAATGCCTAACCAAGTCTTGAAGAAAGCTTTTTGCTGTTTAGTCGCTTTTGCATCCCCCTTGAGCACTAGCTTACCGCTTTGTTGCTCGCCAAGGGTGAGCTGTACTTGCTTGATTTTATCGTTGCTAAATAATGTCACCTCTACACTATCGCCAACCTTAAAGTCTTTGATGCGCTTATAGAAACCCGCAGCAGTCACCTTGAGAGCATTAATCGCTAATACTTCATCCCCCGCAACTATGCCCGCTTGCCAAGCAGGACCATTACGCAACACTTGGTCTAACACTAAAGAGCCATGGGTACTGCTCAAGGTCATTCCCGCAAATGCCTCAGCTTTTGAATCTTTACCATAGGACAGATTTAACCCTGCCTGTGATAATAATTCGGGGAAATCTAAACTCATGGGACTATTCACATTGGCTTGCCACCAAGGTGCATAATCTTTGCCGGATAAGTCTTTAAGAATGTACTGAACATCACTAACACCATAGCCTTTTGGTACGCGATGTTCTTGATATAAACGACGGTGCACATCGCGATATGAATACTTAAGTTCGGAGTCTTGCAGTAATGAAAAATCTAAGGCTAAAGAGGTTAAGTAACCCTCTGAGTAAATATTTACACTGTGGTTAATGGCATAATCGCCACCGATACTGCTCCACTCCCCTGCACTCGCCTCTGCCACAGATTGAGTTTCACGACCCGGATTGAGTTGGTTTTTCTCGACGCGCTTGGCTAAATCTTCGAGGAACTCTTTAACTGTTATCACTCCAGCCCGCAACAGCAACTGATCTTGAAAATAACTGGTAGAACCTTCAGCCATCCACAGTAATTCCGTCATGTTTTCATGTTGATAATCGTAGGGAACTAATCCCTCGGGACGATAAGCCTTCACGTTCCAGGTATGGATAAACTCATGGGATGCCGTGCTAATAAAGCGCAGGTAGTCCTTGCGTTCACGGAAACTAAAGCGCGGCAGCTGAATGACAGTAGAATTTAAATGTTCTGTCGCGCCACTGGCACCACTCGTTGCATGCACCATATAAACGTAACGATCAAAAGGATAATCATCCCAAATCACCTTAGCTTGACCGCTTAAGGCTTTAAGATCTTTTACTATTTTATCCGTGTCATAGTTACCTTCCCCCCAAAACACCAATTCATAGTTTTTACCATTAGCACTAAATTGTTTATGGGTACTCACACCAGTTTCAATCGGGGAGTCGATCAACACATCATAATTAGGGGCAATAAAGGAATGAGCGGCCTTACCCGATGACATCCCAGAGTAACTTTGCCAATTTTTAGGCACTTTTAATTCTACGGATATTGGTTCAGAGCGAAATTGCGGACTGTACATGAACACACCGCTAGCATCTAAATAGGCATGGCTCGCGTCAATATGGCGCACCCTTTGGCCTAATTCATTAGCATACAATTGATAACTGACGGTAACACGGGTTGGCTGCGTGAGCGCCACTTGCCATTCACCGCTCGCGGTGCGCTTCCATTGCAGTTCATGACCTTGACTATCTTTAGCACTAAATAAGCGCACACCATCGGCCAAAGGCAATACTTGATATTTGCCCGTCCGCCACACAGGGAGATTCACCGTAAAATCGTTCGTCTTCACTTCAGGAAAAGTGACACTCACTTGGGCAATATGGTGTTCGGGTTTAATAAGGTCGATTTGGTATTTCACATCGGCCAATACTTGACCCGAAAATAATGCGCTTAATATCAAGATTGATAGTCTGTTGGGTTTCACTCTTGCTTCCTTCTGTTATTATGCTTCTTATGATTTTTCCAAGTATAACAAGTCGATGTAGCATCCTCATTAGGCGCTAACAAAAGCTAACAAAATAAGTTCCTTGACTAAAGGAATGAGGAATCACAGTTCAAATGCAAAAACTCACGGTTATTTTATTTACTTTGTTGCTGTCACTGCCTTTTACAGTCCAAAGCCGAGATCTCGAAGCGGATGAGGTTGAGTTAAGAGAATCACCACAGCAAATGTATGATGCGCTCAACAAAACGATTTCCTTTCCCCTCGCTTTTCAAAACCGTGACCAATTTGAGCGCGCAGCCCAAGAGCAAGGCTACAATCCACTCGAATTTGAACAGATTTTGTATTTGCTGGCCCGCCTCAATATGGAGCCAAACGTTAAAACCAAGGTCGATTTTCAAAACGCAAAAAGCTTGATTGAACTCCTATCGACTGCGGCGCAATCGCCCTACGAACTTGCCATGGTCGCCATGTTAAATGGCCGTTACCTTGGCCGTACGGAACAGAAATATCAAGAAGCGATTGGTCTTTATAATGAAGCGCTCACCCGCATCAACGACAGCTATGACATCGAAGCATTAATTCTTAAACACAATATTCATGAACATCTAGGTGGCTTACATTTATTGATCCGCCAGGAAGTGCCTGCACTGATGCACTTCCACACATACCGCGACATTGCCTATAAACTCAGAAACGATTACTTAATCGCGGCGGCTGAAGCGAGGCTTGGCTTTTATTACAATTTTAATCAGCAGCTTACAAAATCATTACAGCATTATAGTGAAGCGATTCGGATCTCCAATCGTTCTAATTACCCATCAATGAAAACCAATCTGCAATTACAACTTTCTAAGGTATATCGTGATTTAAAGCAGTGGGATGAAGCGCTTAAAAACGCTCATGAAGCCGCGGCTGGATTTAAAAAAATGGGCAATGACACTTATCTTTCAAGTTGTATGACAGTGATCGCTATGGTCTATGGCGAACAAGGGGATTGGCATAAAGCAATTGATTACTACCTAAATGCCCAGCAATTAGATGCAAAACGCGGTAACTACATCGCACAAGGGCTTAATTTCCATAATTTAGGACAAGCCTACTCAAATATTAAAGACAATGTTAACGCCCTAAAATATTTACTGATGGCCAATCAAATATTCAAAGAAAAACAAAGCCATCACTATCAAGTTTATAACGAACTCTTAATTGGTGAAATCTCCCAAACCAACCAAGATTGGCCGCTGATGATGACCCATGCCGATATCGCATTAGCACTCGCGGTCGATTTAAAACTGGTCGATGAACAAAAATCCGCACTCACACTTATCGCCTCCGCGGCGCAAAAATTAGGTGAATTAGCAAAAACCATCGATGCCCAAGCCCGTATCATTGAGCTAGGTAAAAAGCCAGCTGAGACAGATAAAGACTCCCCTGTGTCGGCCTCTGCCCTTGCAGAGCAACAGCTTAAACTTGAGCTCAACATGCTACAGGGAAAACTCGTTGAGACAGTGAAAGAAAGCAACAACACTCACACGCTACTGCTCATTTGCAGCCTTATTGCCGGACTCTTGCTGCTCGTGATTATTTTCATGCTACAAAATCGTCGCAAAATAATGGCTAAAAACGCGGCATTAACTCAATTAACGCTACAGGAACCCTTCACTCACAATTTAGGGTATGCCGCATTATTAGCGCACTTAAGCCATAATCAAAGTCAGGAATCCACAACGGCACTCGCGATTATCGCCTTCCCCACCCAACTTACGGCGGATCTGGACTATGGCCAATATTTTAGTGATGCAGTAACAGCGCAAATTGCCAATCATCTAACGGATGCACTCGCAGCATCTGTTTATGTGGTACGCCAAGGGGTATTTGCGGTTCGTTTCATGCAACCTATTGAGCCGACACAAATACTCAGCCAAGTACGCCTGAAACTCGATCAACAGCAAATCACACATCATTTCCGTCTTGGCTTTGCACATTTGCCACTTTTAGCAAAATCAGAAATTAAAATGGCCGCGAAATTAAAATTTGAAACAGTGCAGATGGCGCTTGCCTGTGCCCGCAGTTTAGGTGGCAATAACGACTATTATGTCGCTCTCAGAGCCCTCGACTTTGTTCCTTTGAGCTTATTTGCAAATCCGTTATTTTTACACCTTGAAAAAGGCATTGAGCGTGGATTAATCAGATTAGAGACCAACGGCAATAAAGAGGATGTTCGCTGGCCTTGCTGGGAAAA
Source organism: Shewanella sp. SM20 (assembly GCF_025654545.1). Lineage (NCBI taxonomy): Bacteria > Pseudomonadati > Pseudomonadota > Gammaproteobacteria > Alteromonadales > Shewanellaceae > Shewanella > Shewanella sp. SM20. The sequence continues at coordinate 6,703 of NZ_JAKKRK010000010.1, forward strand.
TAACCAAGATAAGCAATTACTGGAAAATATTTGATCAATATCGGTAATTAATCACAGAGTCACAGGCAAATCGCATTTGCACTCTACGCCCAGTGTTATAACATTAGTATCATATGAGTTAACAGCTAATCTGGACATAGGATTGTCATGTTTTTTAGCCTTGCAGAGTTAGGACAATACTCAGGATGAAGGATTCAAGCGCTACAGTTTCACAACTTGCCTTGCTGCAACAGAAACTCCATTCGGCCAAACTTGCCCTTGATGAAGTTAATGAAGATAGAAATGCAAAGTTACAGACATTACTCCAATTTATTGGTCACTTAAGCCTCGCCTGTAAAGGGCAAAATCTTGAGCTGGATAATAAACTCGCCAAACTTCGCCATAACTTAAATACGTTTGAGCGAGTCGATGAAGCATTGCCAGAATTAGTTGATGTCGAGCGCCTGCTAAAAGGCCAATATCACCATGTGATGGTACAACTCGAAGAGAGTCGTACTGGTTTGTCACAGGTGATCCGTCAGATCCAACGCGTTAACTCTGCACCTGAAAAACTCAAAAAAGAAGTCAATTACTTCAAGCAAGATCTGGCTAAACCTTTTCATACTGTGTGGGAATATATACCTAAAGTTAAGCAAATCATTGGCTTCTACGAAACCATCTTACAGCTACAATTTAGCGAATCTGAAAAGCTTGATGTCTTACCAAAGCACAGGCAGCTAGCCCATGAGCTGGCGCAGATGATTTCGGAAATCGAGTTCCGTAAAGATCAACGTGACCAAGTATTAGTGATCAAAGAAGTACTCTCTTCTGAGATTGAAGTTGACAGCTTGCTCGAAGCCTACCAAACCATTTTAGCGTTATTGCTTGATAACATCGCCCGCGAGAAATCAGCATCCCAAGAGTTTTTGTTTGCACTCAATGATGCCTTAGCCGCGGTACGTGAGGTGGTGAGCGAGTCTTACAATCACAATCAACGTAGCTTCCAATTAAAAACCCAGCTGAATCGTGAGATTAACACCCGCGTCGATAACGCAGGTGAAATCATTATCGATGTGGAAGACGTCGTTGACCTTAAAGCTCAACTAACAGAGCAACTTAACTCTATCCGCTCGGCATTAGCCCGTAAAGAAGCCCTAGAGCAAAGAGAGCAAGCTCTGCTGCGCAAGTCGATGGAGACAATGCGCAAAGAGCTTAATGAGTTAAGTAGTGAGGCTAACACCTACAAAGAGCGTTTGTTTGAACAACAAAAACTCAACTTACTCGACAGCTTAACTCAATTGCCTAACCGTGCGGCATTAGAAGAGCGCATGGAGCTAGAATACCGTAACTATCAACGACATAAGTCCCCGTTATGGGTTGCCGTTGCCGATATCGATCACTTCAAAACCATCAACGACAGTTTTGGCCACAGCACAGGTGATAAAACCTTGCAAGTTATAGCAATGGCATTGAAAAACTCCCTGCGAGATACAGAATTTGTAGCCCGCTATGGCGGCGAAGAATTTGTACTGCTATTACCTGATGTGGCACCTGCTGATATCGCTCAACTTTTAAACAGAGTGCGCGAGAAAGTAAAAAATATTCCATTTAAATTTAAAAATCAGAGAATTACAGTTACAGTATCTATAGGGGCTGCGCAAGTTATGGGAAGTGAACTCATACATGAGACCTTTGAACGCGCCGATGCAGCACTCTACAAAGCGAAACACGAAAGCAGAGACAGGGTTGTGATTGACGTATAATTAAGCCCCACTATACGCCTCCTCTAATCACTCCTGTCATGACGAAGGAGTGGTAAATGATAGTAAAAGTCAGCCCAAAAGGCAGCATGGATCAGCTTTCGCAACTTGAAGTTGATCGACTCAAAAATAGTGCCAAAAGTGCCCTATACCAACTGTACCGCAACTGCTCCTTAGCAGTGCTTGCCGCGGGTTTAAAAAACGACAACTCTAAAGCCCTATTCGAGCAATACCATGATTTCGACATCAACGTTCTACAACGGGAGCGCGGGGTAAAATTAGAACTGATCAATCCCCCCGAACAAGCCTTTGTCGATGGTCAAATTATCACGGGAATTCAAGAGCATCTGTTCTCAGTCTTACGCGATATCCTTTATATCAGTGATAGATATGACTCACTAAAACACATTAATCTGACCAATGCCCACCATATCACCAATGTGGTGTTTGATATTCTGCGTAATGCGCGGGCAATAGCACCGATGAAAGACCCTAATGTGGTCGTCTGTTGGGGCGGACACAGTATTAATGCCATCGAATACCAGTACACACGTGAGGTAGGTTATCAACTTGGCCTGAGGGAATTAGATATTTGTACTGGCTGTGGTCCAGGTGCGATGGAAGGTCCGATGAAAGGTGCGGCGATAGGCCATGCCAAGCAACGGATTAAAAATGCACGATATATTGGTTTAACTGAACCAAGTATTATTGCCGCCGAGCCACCGAATCAAATTGTCAATGAACTGGTGATCTTACCCGATATTGAAAAGCGCCTCGAAGCTTTCGTGCGCTTAGGTCATGGTATTATTATCTTCCCTGGCGGTGCTGGCACAGCTGAAGAATTGCTCTATATATTGGGTATTTTACTTAACGAAGAAAACCAACAAACGCCTTTCCCGCTGATACTCACAGGCCCAACGGAGAGCGCAGATTACTTCATTAAGATTGATGAGTTTATTGCCTCAACCTTAGGACCCGAAGCTCAGAAAAAGTACCAAATTATCATAGATAATCCCACTGAAGTGGCACGCATCATGAAGCAAGGAATGGAGCAAGTAAAAGCCTATCGCCGCTCAACAGGTGATGCTTACCAATATCAGTGGGCACTGAAGATAGAGTCTGAGTTTCAGTTACCTTTTATCCCAAGCCACGAAGTGATGGCAAACTTAGATCTACACTTCCAAACCAACAAAGCCGAATTAGCCGCCAACCTGCGTAAAGCGTTTTCGGGTATAGTGGCGGGTAACGTCAAGTCGGAAACAATCAAGCACATAGAGCGTGATGGACCCTTCCAATTAAAAGGCGATCCCAAGCTCATGGATATGATGGATAAACTCTTGAGTGCATTTGTACAACAACAAAGAATGAAGCTTCCAGGAAGCGCCTATATTCCTTGCTATCAAATAGTGAAATAGAGAGCGAAGCAACAACACCCCATGAACAAGTTTTTAATCATCGATGGTCTCAACTTGGTTCGCCGCATCTATGCGGCGATCCCCGATGAATCCGATATGCAAAGCCTCACAGAGCGCGTCAGTTTGGCGTGTACTAAACTGCTGCGGGTGCATCGCCCTACCCATGTAGCTATCGTGTGGGACGGTGATGAAATCTCATGGCGTAAACAGCTTTACCCCGATTACAAAAAAGGCCGTAAACCTATGCCAGAGCCGCTGGCAAAAGGCCTTGCTGCGCTGCAAGATCACTTAACCATGATGAACATTGGCTCTATTTATGCGGCGGCTGAAGCCGATGATGTGATTGCCACTCTAGCGATAAAAACCGCCAAAGCGCAGGGTGAAGCCATAATTGTGTCCACCGACAAAGGTTTTAGTCAGCTCAATCATCGCCAAATCAGCCAGTGGGATCACTTTAATCAGCAGTACTTAGATATCGCTGCATTGGAACAAAAACTCGGTGTCGAACGCAGTCAATTTCTCGACTTGATGGCATTAGCGGGCGATAGCGGTAATAAAATTCCCGGTATTGCAGGCATTGGCCCTAAATCAGCCGCCGAATTATTGAAAACCTTTAGAAGCTTACCAACCTTGTTTTCATCGCTATCTAACTTAGGCGCTAAACAAGCCAAAAAACTTGCCGAAGGTAAGGAGATGGCAAGACTCAGCTATAAACTCGCGCAGTTACAAACAGACCTGCCACTCAATATTAATTTAAAAGATTTTCGCGTGATGAACTCCTTGCCTGATAATAACTGCCTGCCTGAAAGCCCAATCAATCCAGCCTAAACATCTGTTAATATAAAGTTGCAATTAACGCATTTACCTTAGAACAACAAAAGCGTATTTTATGGACGTAATAACGTGACTCATTTAATGAGGTAAAGGAATAACTGTAAATGAAATCAAAAGTTTCGGTAATCATCGGTAGCATTTTCGCCGCCTACGTCGCCTTTGTCGCGGTGGTGGTACTCGTTTATGAACCTACGCCAGATGACATGAGTTGGGAGGACAGACAATCCTATAACAGCCAAAAAATGAACGAGTTAGCGCTAGGGCAAAATATCATTTCAGTAAAACAGTTACTAGGTAAAGCTGACTTTTCAGAGGCCAAAGCCGTAAAAGAAACCAAGCTACAGGTGCTCTTTTATCGCACTCACCATGAAAAATCAGACGGTGTGACCACGAAAGAGGAATGTACCCCACTTATTTTTAAAAATGATCAATTGATTGCTTGGGGTCAAGATACCTATAAGCAATATCTCGATGCAGATACTGACACAGCCCTCAACTCTGCCCAAGAGACATTAACCAGTAAATAAATACGACTGACAGTTAAATAAAAACGCCACCGAATCGGTAGCGTTTTTATTTTGACAATCAACGAATTGACTCAATTGTAAAACAACTAAGCCAATTTCCTATTCATCATCGGCCTTATACTCAACATAGGCTTCGCCTTTGCTGAGCCATTCTGGCGCGGGTTTTCCCTTCAGATAATGGTCGAAATATTGCATCATGCGAATGCTGTAATCGAGCTTGTTCGGGTACTTTTTCAAGTGATGCGGCTCATCCTCGTATTGTAAGAACACCACCTCTTTACCCGCACGGCGCATGGCTAAGTACATTTCAACACCTTGTTCCCAAGGCACTGCATCGTCCTTATCACCAAACATGATCATCAAAGGCGTTTGAATACGGTCAGCATAAAATACTGGCGAGTTTTCAATATACTTTTGCGGCGCGGCAAACAAACTTGCTCCAATACGACTCTGTCCGGTTTCATATTGGAACTGACGCGCAATACCTGTGCCGTGGCGAATACCGCTATAGGCACTGGTCATGTTCGATACTGGAGCACCTGCAACCGCCGCCTTAAACATCCTAGTTTGAGTAATGGCAAACGCCGTTTGATAGCCACTCCAAGAATGACCTTGCAAACCAATAGCATCGGGATCGGCAATGCCTATCTCAATCAGCTTTTGCACGCCAGACGTGAGCGCTTGTACTGAACTCGCCCCTGGGTAACCAATTTCAAAGCGAATGTCCGGTAGGAACACCGCATAGCCATTATTGATGTACCAAGCAAAGTTAGGTCTGTGGTTAATGTTCATCTGCGGGAAGGCGTGCAGTCTATCCGTCATAAAGCGATAGTAATAAACCAGTACAGGATAGCGCTTACCCTCTTGATAATTCGTCGGCTTAATCAGCACGCCATCTAACAGTTTACCATCGCCATTTGTCCAGTGAACTAACTCGGATTGGCTCCAGTTAAAGGCTTGACGCTGCTTATCTAAATCGGTTTGCTTAACTGCATTTTGCGGTGCGCTATAGCTGGCCGTATACACGTCAGGGAATAAGTCAAAACGCTCCTTAGAAAACACGATAGTATCGCCGTCTTTACTGCGTCCCAATACTGTCAGCTTATACTCACCTTGCATCAACGTCTTCACACCCGCTTCGCCCAAGGTGGCTTGATAAAAACCATCGGCCTTGGTTTTATCACTATAACCGTGGAGTAAAACCGTGGCGTTATAGGCAAGCTCTGTCGGCTCATCGGGATTATCGACTAAGCCCTCAAGCCGATATTGAATTTTCTGGGTGCGTCCTTTACCTGCGGTTAAGGCAAAACCCGCCTTAGATTCGGTATTAAACTGCCAAACATCGTATTTGTCGTAAACCAAGAAACCCGCATCATTTTTAAGCCAAGGACCAAAACCATATCCTGGAGCACTGGATGGATAATCGTGGTCTTCATCGGCAAAACTGACCTTTAGGGATTTTGTGAGATTAGTGCGACGGTCCTGTGCAATATCATAGAGATACACATTACCTTGCTGATAATAAGCCACATACTTGCCATTTCCCGACAGCGTAGGCTCGGCATCACTCGGCTGTTGTGTCAAAAATGGCACTTTACTGCCAGTATTAATATCGACCAGATAATAATCTTGGTAGAACCCTGCCCAAGTTGCCATCTTGCGATAGGGCAAATCTGAACTGGCCAACATAAAACGTTTATGTTGTGAAATCGTCACATCTGGAACAGTTTTATCGCCAAGCTGCACCACGTTATTTGAGCCTAAATGCAATACCGCAAGGTAAGTGCGTTTTTGCTCATCCTCATATTGCTTGATTTCATTAGGCTTAATACGAGGATCATCCCCATGCCATACCTTAAGTCCACGCTGTCCGGTGACAATATTTGTATCGAACAGGTCTTTTTCTTCGGTGATCTTCTGCAAACTGAGCAGCTGACTCACCTCAGGTACGCGGCCAAAAAACAACCGTTCGCTGTCCAATGAGAAGCTTAAACTTGTGTAGCGATTAAGTTTCCACTCGGGTGACTCAGGGGGGGTACTGATTTTGCCAGACTGCAAATCGACCAGCGATAACTGATAGGTGCGGCCATAAGGTAACTCGCTGTCTTTGCCCTGCGTAAATGCAAGCCAACGACCATTTTTAGCCAGCGCTAACGCACCAATCTGTTGGCTAGGCGAATCAAAGGCAACGGTTTTTTTGTGAGTGTTTAAATCGACTAACTGCAATTGATGTTGCTTATTGGTGATATCGTTCACTGCCAGCGCGAGTCTACGGCTTGCCTTATCAAAAACATAGCCAGTAACCTGCTCGACATCAATTCGCTTTGTTTGGTCTTCTAAACTGAGCAACGTAAAACGTCGACCTTGGTCAAACTTATCGACCTTTGGCTTATCAATATTCGCAGGGCTTTGTGTGCCTGCTTCAGCGAGTTTTTCGGTAGTTTTAGGCTCAGCATCTTTTTTGGACTCTTCATCAGCCTCAAACCAAATCGCCAGATGCTTACCGTCATCACTGAACACAAATTCCTTCACACGCTCGAAGCGAGTTTGCGTGCCAGTTTGAGTATCGAGCAACACCATGTCGGATTTGAGTTTTTTCTTCGCCTTGGCATCACTCGTTTCACGCGTGAGCAAACTCGGTTTAACCACCACAGCTACATAACGACCATCGTGGTTCACCAAGGGATCTGACCCCCCCGCGATTTGATAGCTTTGCTGCGACAGGACATTTTTCACAATGACGTGACTATCCCCGCGATCGGGCGCAGACTCGACCGCGATGACTTGCCCCTTATCTGAGATAACCGGCTTTTCAAGGGATTCAAAATGCATAATGTCTATTAGGGTGAGCGGTTTAGTGCTGGTTTCAGCCTGCACTGCTGGCAATATTCCAAGGGATAACAAAACCAGAGATGTGATAGGGATTAACTTCAATGTCTTCCTCTTTTATATATTTGTTAGACTAAAGTAGACTTTTTTAACCATTGGCTCTCCATCATGGTGAGAACCCAGTATTTTTACAAGTTATACCACATAAAAAATCGTGATATTGCTCACTATTTCCTGTGAAGTTTGACCAAAGATGGTTAAAATAATAGGCAGAAAAAATACCAAATTCATAGTCCTGCTATCCAGTTAGCACTGGGGCAGACAATTGCAGTAACGACGAACCGTGGAAGGACTTCTCCATGTCAAAAAGAACGATAACCGTAATTCCAGGTGATGGAATTGGCCCAAGTATTATTGATTCAGCCTTAAAAATTCTTGATAAAGCGGGCTGTGATTTTGAATATGAATTTGCCGATGCCGGCCTGACTGCACTTGAAAAGCAAGGCGAGTTACTGCCAGCACGCACTTTAGAACTCATTGAAAAAAACCGTATCACACTGAAAGGGCCGCTGACGACTCCTGTTGGTGAAGGCTTTACTTCTATCAACGTAACCTTGCGTAAGAAATTCGGTCTGTATGCTAACGTACGCCCAGTACTGTCTTTCAAAGGTACCCAAGCCCGTTACGAAAATATCGATATCATCACAGTACGTGAAAACACCGAAGGCATGTATTCTGGCCATGGTCAAAAAGTGTCTGAAGATGGTTTAACGGCAGAAGCGACCAGTATCGTCACTCGCCAAGGTGCTGAGCAAATCGCCACTTTCGCCTATGAACTGGCCCGTAAAGAAAACCGTAAGAAAGTCACTATTGTACACAAAGCTAACATCATGAAGTCAACGTCAGGCCTGTTCCTGAAAGTGGCCCGCGAAGTGAGCCTACGTTACCCAGACATCAAGACAGAAGAAATGATCGTCGATGCAACGTGCATGAAGTTAGTGATGAACCCAGAAAACTTCGATGTGATCGTGACGACTAACCTATTCGGTGACATTTTATCGGACCTGTGTGCCGGTTTAGTGGGTGGTTTAGGTATGGCACCTGGCGCAAACATTGGCCGTGATGCTGCGATTTTCGAAGCCGTTCACGGTAGTGCGCCTGATATCGCTGGCAAAAACCTCGCAAACCCAACCTCAGTGATTTTAGCGTCTATCCAAATGCTGGAATACTTAGGTATGGCTGACAAAGCTGAGCAAATCCGTAAAGCGGTATCTGCAGTCATTGAAGAAGGCGACCGTACGACTCGCGATTTAGGCGGCACTCACGGCACGACTGACTTCACGCAAGCTGTGCTTGAGCGTCTGTGATCTCAATGCTGAGCGCGTTTAAGACGAGTCTATAACGCGCTTGTTCATGCAAAAGTTTAAAAGAAGCAAGCGCTTGAAACTCAAATGAATAAACACGAAAAAGCCCCAAAGTTTCCTTTGGGGCTTTTTGTTATCTAGCTTTTAAACCTGCGTGGCTTTAAACCCGCATGACTATTACCATTCTAGCGACAACAAGATCATCGCAGGGTTAGCACTGGAATTAATTCCACGCGGTATTAGGACGTAGCCATAAATGCACTGTCACTTCATCACGGTCGTGATAAAGATGCTTACACTGTACTTTAAAATCGGTCACACCATTCTCTTTAAGAATCGTCTGCATGGTCTCAAGGATAGCAGTCACTTCTTTATAGCGGCTCTTCATCGGTAATTTAAGGTTAAAAATCGCTTCCTTAAACCAACCGTTAATCGCCCAAGCTTCAATCAGTTCGGCAACACGCGCTGGTTTCTCAACCATGTCGCACACTAGCCAATAGATATTTTTGCGCTGTGGCTCGAAACGGAAACCGTCTTCACGGTAATGTTTCACTTGGCCCGTTTCCATCAGTTTTTCATCCATAGGGCCATTATCAACTGCCGACACAAACATGCCGCGACGCACCAGTTGATAAGTCCAGCCACCAGGGCAAGCGCCCAAATCCACTGAGTTCATGCCACTGCGAATACGCTCTTCTTGCTCTTCCTTAGGCACGAATTGGCCAAAGGCTTCGTCAAGTTTCAAACTAGAACGACTCGGTGCATCCGCCGCCATTTTAAGGCGTGGAATGCCCATAAAATGTGGCGAACTGTTATTGCTATAGGAATAACCCACATAGGCACGGCCGGGGCCAATAAAACACACGTGGATAATCGGACGTTTTGGATTTTCCTGCGCGAGCAAGCTACCCGATTTTTTCAAATGCTGGCGTAAAGGCACAGTGAACTTACGGCAAAAAGCCGAGAGCTCTTTCGCTTCGTTAGTGTCAGGTGTTTCAACCCGCACTTCACCCGCTTTGCTGACGTCACTGAGCGCTGCAACGATTGGGCTTATTCTGTCATTTTCAGGCAAGTCGACTAACAAGTCGCTAGCAGCAAACATCTGGCGAGCGAAAATGAGCGAATCTAAAGGTAATTGTTTGACTAATGTATCAGCAGCGTCGTCTTCAAAACATTGGTATACAACATAAGCGTCGTTATTGTTGGCCTTAACAAAGCCACCCACATTGAGCTCACCGGCTCGCTGTTGGATTTCTGCAGCGCATTCTTTTTCAAAGCCTGCGCGGCAAAATAAAAATAGGTTTTTCATGGGGATCCCTGAGAAATCCAAGCCAAAGCATTGGCTGACTATCGATTTGGGCGCCAGTATACCAATTTCAATCCACAAATGCCCTATTTGCCTACTGCGGAACCTTGAATTGCAATTAGAGAAATAAAAAAGGCTTAGGTGCGCCCTAAGCCCGTTAACTCACATAAGCATCAGCGATTAAGACTCATGACCGTCGATAACTTTGTGACGCCATACCGCGGCGGCAAATAATAACCACCCCAATAAGAAACAACCACCACCCATAGGCGTAATAGGACCCAACCACTTAGTCCCAAACAAGGCCAGTCCATATAGTGAGCCCGAAAATAGTACTATGCCTGCGACAAAGAGATATGCCGACCAGTCCAGTAAACGCGAGGTTAACCATTGGCCCGAGAAGGCAACCATGATGAGGGCAAAGGTATGGTAGAAATGATATTGCACACCTAAGTTAAAGACTTCAATTAAGTTTGGTGGCGCGACCGCTTTTAAACCATGGGCACCAAAAGCCCCTAAGGCGACGGCTAAGAATCCGCTCACGGCGGCGAGTAACAATAAACCTTTACGCATTTAACGCTCCTGCTGGAATGGGATTAACTCATTCAACATTTATTCGCTCAACATCAAGCTCACGAATAAAATCACTTGATAAATCAATAGCACGTGCAAGGTTAGCGGCTTCACTGGTGCCTGACGACTTTCTTGGGACAAAACTATGATCGCCGTCGGTTATCCAAGCCAATCCTATCTCAGCTTTCAAGGGCCAGCTTGGGATCTGCGCTTTGCCACCAAACTTATCCCGCTCACCCTGTACGACTAATACTGGGACTTGGCATTCATTCAAAGGTTCCAATCTAGGCTCGCCGCCTTTGAGTGGCACAAAAGGATAACCTAAACAAATCACCCTATCGATGCACGCCGCTAATGCAGGATCGCAGGCTAATAGGGCCGCCATACGACCGCCCATGGATTTCCCCATTAACACCACACGTTTAACTTGTGGTTGTGAGTGGGCGATATCGAGCATCTGTGTAAAACACGCGAGCAATTTAGGCGCGCGGTCCGGTGGACGCCGTTTGCCATCGACTGCATTCGCCTGCATATAAGGAAAATTAAAGCGCATCACTCGGAAGCCCTGAGCAACGAATCCCGCCGACATGGCCTGCATAAAATCAGAATCCATGTTAGCACCCGCACCGTGGGCCAATAAAATCAAAGTACTCGCAGGCTCCCCTTCTAATACATAACTCGGCTTATCCGGGCAACAACTCACTGCGAGACTCCTCGGCAAACATGTCTAACATCCATTCACGAAACGCCACCACTTTACCCAGCTCAGCATGGTTTTGCTGGCAAACTAAGTAGTAAGCATCTTTACTGACCAAGACTTCTTGGAATGGGCACACAAGCCGCCCAGCTTTGATATCGGGGCGTGCCAGCACGCTGTAACCCAGAGCAACCCCTTGACCGTGGGCCGCCGCCTGCAATACCAAAGACGAATGACTGAAAATAGGTCCTTGATTCACATTAATATCGGTAATGCCACATTGCCTAAACCACGCCTGCCAATCGTGACGATTCATATCATGTAATAACGTGTGATACTTTAAATCGCTCGGTTTTGAGAGTGGTTTAGGACCGTTGAGCAACATGGGCGAACACACGGGAATAAGCACTTCGTTTCTGAGCTTATCCGCACGTAGCCCAGGCCAATTACCTAAGCCATAATAAATAGCCACATCCACATCATCGGTTAATGAACTCGCTTCGGTATCAACGGCCTTTATTCGCACATCGATATCGGGATTTTTCTCACTGAATTTAGCCAAACGTGGCACTAGCCATTGAATCGCAAAACTGGGTGACATACTGACCGTCAGCGAACCAATCGCACTGCGGGCGAGTAATCTGTCGGTAGCATCGGCAAGCTGAATAAAGATATCTTTGATGTCGAGAAAATAGCTTTGCCCTTCTTCGGTTAATAGCAAAGAACGGTTCTTTCGACGAAATAATTTTAATCCGAGGAAATCTTCTAATGCCTTTATTTGATGGCTCACCGCAGCCTGTGTAACAAACAATTCTTCCGCTGCCCGCGTAAAGCTCAAATGCCGCGCGGCTGCCTCAAAAGCTTTAACCGCATTAAGCGGTGGTAATCGTCTCGACATAGTGATCTCAGTCTCGTTTTTTAATTAGTTTTTCTAATCCGTATTGTTACATTTAATCGTTTGTAAAGGCCAGCGTTTTTGGTTAAATTTTGCGCCAATGAAACAGCTTATCAACGAAACACCAATAGCGATGAAACATCCATAGCTATGAAATACCTAAGTTAGACAATCTCAAAGTTGGTGATGGGAATGTCTGACAGCGTTACTTTGTCAGCCCGGAGGCGACTATGTTCAATTTAAAATCGGCGTTTGCGTTAATATTAGTCTCAGCACTCAGCTTCAATGCCAGTGCAAATGTACTCGTTGACGAAATCGTCATTGACACAAGCGACTTGCAAGCCAATATCACTGCAGATTTAACCGCTGCAATGAATAAAATGCACCAAGAAGTGCTACAAGAAGCCACTCTGCTGATTGCCACAGACGATGTCGCATCTCATCAGCAAGTCGTTAAAGCCGAATAACCTAAACGACACTGAAACTCAGGTCGCGCTCAGTAAGAGCAAAGAAAAAGCCGCATTAATATGCGGCTTTTTTGTACTTAAATAGCAAATCAATCCCACTGACGATATACGTCAATGGGCAGGTTTTCGCCCGACTTATGGACGATACACTTTCACGTTCGTGTAGCCTTGCTCGATTAAATACAATGCCTGCAATTTACTCATCACCCCACGCTCACAATAAAGCAAATAAGTCTTTTGCTTATCGAGATCGGCAAACTGAGTCGCTAACTTGAAGAATGGGATGCGCTTTATCTCAATACCTTCAATTTGCAGCGGTTTGCTTTCCTCTTCTTCAGGAGCACGAATATCAATGACCACTTGGTTAGTATCGATACTGGCAACCGTTTCTGTCTCAGTAATCCGAGTATCCATTTGTTCTGCGATCTCCCTGATATCGATAGTGACAGATTGGGCGATGATCTGATCGATCAAATCCTCAGAGAACTTTTTCTCTTCCGCTTCAACCTTAGCTAATACCGCTTTTACCGTCGGCTTTTGCGAAATCACACCGCAATATTCAGGCATTGATTTAGCAAAATCTTCGGTGCCGATTTTACGGCTCTCGTTGATAATGTCTTGCTTATCCATGGCGATTAAGGGACGTAGAATCAATAACTCAGTACAACGGTCGATGACGTTTAAGTTGGTCAGGGTCTGGCTAGACACTTGGCCTAAACTTTCACCGGTAACTAAGGCTTGAATGCCCATACGCTCGGCGATACGCGCCGCGGTACGCATCATCATGCGTTTCAATACAACGCCCATTTGTCCGTTATCGATACGCTCTAAAATCTCAGCAACCACAGGCTCAAAAGGCACGGAGATAAACTTCACTTTGTGGGATTCACCGTAGGTTTTCCACAAATGGTAAGCCACTTGTTTAACACCAATTTCGTGCTGTGCGCCGCCCAGATTGAAGAAGCAGTAGTGGGTACGAGCGCCTTTTTTGATAAATTGATAGCTAGAGACGCCAGAGTCAAAACCACCCGAAATCAAGGACAATACATCTTCCTGTGTTGCCATCGGAAAACCGCCTAGACCTTCAATACGCTTAGTCACCATATAAAGGTTATCGCGCTCAATCTCTAAATTAACGGTAATGTCCGGATTCTTTAAACGCACGCCCAGCGCATCAGTAAACTGGTTTAAGCCACCACCGACATAACGTTCAACTTCAATAGAATTAAAATCATGATCGCCAGTACGCTTTACTCGCACGCAGAAGGTTTTACCCGCGAGTTGGTCACGGTAAACAGGCAAGACTTGCTGATAAATATCATCAACAGATTCAAAGCTGTACTCATCCACTTGCACTACGTGTGCAATGCCAGGAATACACGCCAGACGCTCACCGAAAGCTTGTGCCAATTCAGGCTTATCCTTTGGTACCATCACCATAATGCGGTCCCATTGACGCTGCACTTTTGCATCTTCGTCAACTTTTTTAAGCACATTACGGATGTTAGTTTCGAGCATTTTGGTGAAGCGCATGCGTACAGGCTTGCTCTTCATCATGATTTCTGGATACAGCTTTACAATAAACTTCATGGGATTTCCGCGGGCAATTTTAAAACAGCAAAATTGGTTAAAAGAATAATCGGGGGATTATATACCCAAGCAACCTAAAAAGGCGAGTTTCAGCGCACATAGCCAACAGCGACACAGGCCACATTTATGGCGTATTCATTGCGTATTAATGACTAAATCACGGCAGCTAATTAGGCTGAAATAATGTCACTAAAGCCTATTCGAGTGGTTTGAATTGCCCTGCTTAAAATAAGTGATTTGAGATGAATCATTAACAATAAGTCGTTGAGAGATGGTTAAGGAAACTTAGAGATTACACACTCAATGTGATTAACGTAAAGCCCAAATGGATTTAAATAAACCACAGTGATTTGATGCATAACACGCTAACTAAAAGGGAAAAGTCCATATTAGCTCAATGAAAAAGCCGCAAGATTATTGCGGCTTTAGATTGGGAGAGTATCTAAACACTTAAGGCGAATTACCGATCTGAATTTCTTCAGACTCCTTAGCTTTACCTTGCTCAATAGCAATTTCAACCCTGCGGTTACGGGCACGATTTTCCGGAGAATCGTTAGGCACAATCGGATTGTTAGACGCCATACCAACCACTTTCATTCGATTAGAATCAAAGCCGCTGACCTGTACTAACTCATGGGCCACTGCCACGGCACGTTTGCTGGATAAATCCCAATTAGAACTATAGAGCTCATCGCTTATTTGCATATCATCCGTGTAACCTGACACTGTGATGACACCTGGCACATCTTTTAACAATTCACCGACTGAGCGCACCACAGGTTTAAATCGAGGCTGTAGGAAACCTGAGCCAGAAGCAAATGACCCCTTCTCACGTATACGAATAATAATCTGCTGACCTAATGACTCAATTTCAATCGCTCCATCGGTGATCTCTTTATTGAGCTCCTGCGCCATCTTCTTCACTTGCTGATTGATCTTATCCTGCGCCGCTGCCGCTTCCGCTTTAACCGCATCGGCAACTTCTTGCGCCGTTGCAGTGGCTTCACCGCCACGCTGAGAACCACTTTGCTGCTGAACGCCGCCAGCACTGTCGTCTTCACCCGCTTGGAAATCCAATACAGGTTCAGTCATTTCATTCGTTTGCTGGTTAATGATTTCAATCGGAGTCGGATCGGGGCGACCTGGTCTAAATTCTAAGGCAATGACAGAAGTCCCTTTCGGGATGTCTTTAACTTCCACCTTATTTTGCACACCAAAGGCATACTTCATTGAGCCCGCGATCTGCTTAAACTTCATCACGTCCATTTCAGAAAATGACAATAACAATACGAAGAAACACATCAACAGCGACATCAAGTCGGCAAATGTTGCCAACCAGAGCGGTGCTCCGGGCGGTGGACAATTGCACTTAGCCATGGGCTACTCTCCGTCCGTTGTATCGATTTTACGATTTTTTTCAGCGAGATAATTTTTCAAAAAGCCTTCAATCACCCGCGGGTTTTGTCCGTCTTGAATCGCCAATACCGCATCCATAATAAGGTTACGATTGAGCATTTCCTCCCCCATCCTAAGCGTTAGCTTATCCGCGATAGGAAGACAAACCATGTTAGCAACCATAGCGCCGTATAATGTGGTTAACAACGCAACCGCCATCGAAGGACCAATAGATTTAGGATCCGCCATATTTGATAACATGGCCACGAGACCAACGAGTGTACCTATCATCCCCATCGCTGGGCCAACATCGCCAAAGGCTCTAAATATGCCAATCCCCGTCCGATGACGTTCTTCCGTTAGAGCGATATCCTTCTCTAGGGCTGCACGCACCACTTCACCATCGTGACCGTCGACCAACATATCAACAGCCTTTTGCATAAAAGTATTGGTAATTTGCGCTTCTTCTAATGCCAAAAAACCCCCTTTACGGGCGGCATCCGCCATAGTCACGGACTGCTCAATCAAATCTTCTGGTTTATCAATCTTAAATACAAAGGCTTTCAAAGCAATTTTAACGGCACTAAAAAACTGTTTAAGAGTGAACTTCATCATTACCACGAAGAAGGACCCACCGAACACAATCAGGATCGAGGGCACATCAACGAAAATCATCAAGCCGCCACTGGTCACCATAGCGCCGAGAATAAAACCAAAGGCTCCCACAATTCCGATTATTGTTGCTAAATCCACAACGGCTCCTCAATTTTCGTAATAAACGACATAATACTTACTCTGGGTAAGCAAGAACACTCAGTTATTCTACCGACACACATACGAGCCTTGTTTATCCAGTTAAAAATTACCATACAAATGATGATACTATTGTCAGTTATCGGACACACACTAAGCAAGTTTAGCGACAATTTATATTTTCTGGAAAAATTTCAGTAACAAAGCGTGCTATTGAGCAAATATCTTTAGTCTGAATTTGACCCTTACGCCGCCCTGATATACCTTGTGTCCGCTAAATCAAAGGAAACCTGAACGTGGCGAAGAAACCCGAAAATCTTAGTTTTGAAGAATCCCTTGGCGAACTTGAACGCATCGTTGCCGATCTAGAACAAGGCGATATCTCCCTCGATGACGCGTTAAAACAATTTGAACGTGGCATCAATCTCGTTCGAAATAGCCAAGCAAAACTCGAACAAGCCCAACAAAAAGTGGCCATTTTACTGAAACAAGACGAAAATGCGCCCCTATCCCCCTATGCCGTTGAGGGCGAATAAGCGTGTTAGTCAGTACCATTCAAGAATATCAACAACGAGTTGATGATCAATTAAAACAGCGTTTTAGTACGCTTGAAGATACCGCTCCCCAATTAAAAGCCGCTATGACTTACGGTGCCTTATTGGGAGGGAAGCGCATTCGACCGTTCCTCGTATACAGTGTAGGACGCATGTTTGGGGTCGAACTCGAAAAGTTAGATGCTTGCGCCGCAGCCATTGAATGTATCCATGCTTATTCATTAATCCACGACGATTTACCCGCCATGGACGATGACGAGCTGCGCCGTAGCCAGCCGACAGTGCATATCGCCTTTGATGAAGCGACGGCCATTTTAGCGGGGGATGCTCTGCAAACCTTAGCCTTTGAAATTGTCACCGAAGCCGTAGCAGGGATCAGCAGCGAACAACATATTGCTATGGTAAGAGTATTAGCCAAAGCCTCAGGTTATCGTGGTATGTGTGGAGGCCAAGCGATAGACTTAGCCTCGACCGATAAACATATTGATCTTAAAGCGTTAACTCAGCTACATAATATGAAAACTGGCGCCCTTATCAGCTGCGCCGTTGAGTTAGCTTTGATCGCCGCAAACGCGCCAAAAGATCAGTATGCTGCTATGATGGATTTTGCTCGTGCGGTCGGACTCGCCTTCCAAGTACAAGACGATATCCTTGACATCGTAGCCACCACCGAAGAGCTAGGTAAACCGCAAGGCTCTGATACTGAATCGAATAAGAGTACGTTTCCACAACTACTTGGACTACAAGGTGCACAAGACACCGCCAAACAACTGATCCAAGAGGCACTATCAGCGCTGGCTAAATTGCCATACAATAGCCAGTTAATTGCAGACTTCGCCCGCTATATCATTGAGCGAAGAATATAATAAGAGTCGAAGTATCTCGCTATGAGTTTGGACATTTCTCAGTTTCCCGTGTTGGCGCAGGCCAACACCCCCAATGAGCTCCGCCAGCTTCCTCAGGCACTTTTACCACAAGTAGCCGATGAACTGCGCGAGTTCCTTCTTAAGTCTGTTGGCATGTCCAGCGGACATTTTGCCTCTGGGCTCGGCACAGTAGAACTCACTGTGGCACTGCACTATGTCTACAATACCCCCTTTGATCGACTGATCTGGGACGTAGGCCATCAAGCCTACCCCCATAAAATTCTCACGGGTCGACGTGACAAAATGCACACCATTCGGCAAAAAGATGGCTTACATCCTTTCCCATGGCGTGAAGAAAGTGAATACGACACTTTCAGCGTTGGCCATTCAGGCACGTCGATTAGCGCCGCACTGGCGATGGCGATAGCTGCAGAAAAAGAACAAGCAGGTCGTAAAGTTGTCGCTGTCATCGGCGATGGCGCTATGACCGGCGGCATGGTGTTTGAAGCCATGAACCACGCGGGCGACTTGCACAATGACATGCTCGTGGTACTGAACGACAACGAAATGTCGATTTCAGAAAATGTCGGCGCCCTCAACAATCATTTAGCACAACTGATGTCAGGCCGTTTCTACACCACACTGCGCGAAGGCGGCAAAAAAGTGTTGAAAGGTATGCCAGTCATCAAAGAAATGGCCAAGCGCACTGAGGAACACCTCAAAGGTATGGTCGTTCCTGGCACTCTATTTGAAGAGTTAGGTTTCAACTACATAGGTCCTATCGACGGCCACGATGTAGACGCTCTGGTCGAGACCATGCGCAATATGCGTAATCTGAAAGGTCCACAGGTGCTGCACATCATGACCAAAAAAGGTCGTGGTTATGAACCTGCTGAAAAAGATCCTATTGGTTGGCATGCTGTGCCTAAGTTTGACCCATCACTCTTTAAAAAGCCGGCCACCAAACCCGGTTTGCCGACCTTTTCTCAAGTCTTCGGTAAATGGTTGTGCGACATTGCCGAACAAGATGAGAAAGTGTTAGCGATTACTCCTGCGATGCGTGAGGGTTCTGGCATGGTGGAGTTTTCCCAGCGCTTCCCGAAACAATATTTCGATGCAGCGATTGCCGAGCAGCATGCAGTCACCTTAGCGGCGGGTTTTGCCTGCGAAGGTTTCAAGCCTGTCGTCGCGATTTACTCGACTTTCCTGCAACGCGCCTATGATCAGCTTATTCACGATGTCGCACTACAACAATTGCCCGTGTTATTTGCCATTGACCGTGGCGGTATCGTCGGTGCCGATGGTCCAACCCACCAAGGTGCATTCGATTTAAGTTTTATGCGTTGTATCCCTAATATGGTGATCATGGCGCCGTCCGATGAAAACGAATGTCGTCAAATGCTTTACACTGGCTATTGCTATGATGCGGGCCCAAGTGCGGTGCGTTACCCAAGGGGTAGTGCCACGGGAGCGATGCAAGTCGAGTCCATGACTGCGTTGCCAATTGGTAAAGGTGTCATTAAGCGCATCGGTAAGCGTATTGCCATACTTAACTTTGGTACCTTGCTCGCATCAGCATTAACCGCTGCCGAAAGCTTAGATGCGACGGTTGTCGATATGCGCTTTGTGAAACCACTTGATGTTGATCTGATAAAAGAAATGGCACTAACCCATGAAGTGTTAGTCACTGTGGAGGAAAATGCCATTATAGGCGGTGCGGGTGCCGGAGTGCTTGAACAGCTTCAAAAGCTAAAAATGCCTAAAGCCGTACTCCAAATTGGTTTGCCAGACGAGTTCATTAAACATGGCTCGCCAGAGGAAGTCATCCACGATTTGCAACTGGATGCCAAAGGCATACTGGCGCAAATCAATGCTTATCTAGCGCAATAGGCTGAACTTGCTTATCTCGTTAAGACGCTAAATCTTATCAATAAAAAATTCCGCCCATAAAAAAGGACTGCTATTGCAGTCCTTTTTTGTTGCTGTCTTTATATAACCGCGGCTGATCCAATAAAGCTTAAGCTTCGATATCTATCGTTGCGCTTTCTTGGTTAGGGCCACCCTGTGACACCATCACCATAGCAGGGCGCAGCAAGCGACTGTTCAGCTCATAACCCTTTTGCATCACCAACATCACAGTGTTCGCAGGGAACTCGGCGCTTGGCTGCATGCCAATCGCTTGATGTTGATCAGGGTTAAATGACTGACCTTGTGGATCAATTTGCTTAACACCAAATTTAGCCACCGCAGTGAGTAAGCTTTTTTGAGTTAACTCAACACCTTGATAAATCGCTTTAGTCGCTTCATCTTCTGGGTTTGTACCCATTAGCGCGCGCTCCATGTTATCAAGCACAGGCAAAAGCTCATTGGCGAACTTTTCCAAGGCAAACTTGTTCGCCTTTTCCACATCCATTGCGGCACGACGACGAATGTTATCGACCTCGGCTGCGGCGCGGATGACTGAATCCTTCTGCTCTTCAACTTTCGCCAAAGCTTCAGCGAGTAACTGTTCCAGCTCTTCAATACGGAAATTGGCCTGGGTAAGCTCATCGATCAGACTTGCTTCTGCGGTAGATACTTCAGACTCTACACCCTCTTGGATCAGATCCTGTTCTGCTTTAATCGATTCGTTGCTCATTTTCACTCCAGCTAAAAATGCTTTGTTTCTGAAATACTCTGGGCATATTATGGGGATCAATTTTGACGTTTCAAGGCCTAAGGCCAGATCTAGCATAAATATGACCACAAAGTTTCATACTATCGGCCTTATCGGCAAACCTCACCACCAAGGGACCAACCAAACCTTAAAGCGTCTGCATTATTGGCTGACAATGCAGGGCTTTGAAGTCTTAGTGGAAGAGCGTGTTGCTACCGAATTAGGACCCAATATCATAGCGGTCGATTTACTAGAAATTGGCGCGCGTTGCGACTTAGCCATAGTCGTCGGTGGTGACGGTAATATGCTCGGCGCGGCAAGGGTATTAGCCCGCTTCGATTTAGGCGTGATTGGGGTTAACCGCGGCAATTTAGGCTTTTTAACCGATCTGCCGCCCGATGCCTTCGAAGAGGCGCTCGCCAAGGTACTCGATGGAGAGTTCGATACCGAGCATAGATTCTTACTCGAAGCCGAAGTCTATCGCCACGGTATGCTCAAGGCGAGCAACACCGCCGTCAACGAAGCCGTACTCCATCCGGGTAAAATTGCCCACATGATTGAGTTTGAGGTCTATATTGACGATCAGTTCATGTACAGCCAACGTGCCGACGGCATGATAGTGTCAACGCCTACCGGTTCAACGGCCTACGCCCTCTCCGCTGGCGGCGCTATTCTGACGCCTAATTTACAGGCCCTAATCTTAGTACCTATGTTCCCGCACACTTTGTCGTGCCGCCCGATTGTTGTCGATGCGTGCAGCACCATAAAAATGGTTGTGTCACCTGAAAATGGCGAAAACCTCGAAGTCAGCTGTGATGGCCACGTGCATTTAGCCGTGTTACCCGGCGATGAAATCATAGTGCGCCGCAGCTCTGAACGTTTACGGCTTATTCATCCTAAAGGACACAACTATTTCCACGTGCTGCGGACCAAATTAGGCTGGGGCAGCAAGTTGTTTTAAGTCTGTATCTTTGGGCTAAATCACCAATAAAAGAGACATATCACGTCTCTTTTTTATTTTGTAAATTTAACCTAAAAGGTTGCCATTAAAGCCTTATCTTTTCCCCTGCACAGTCTTTGGTGAACTTTTTAGCACCTCTCACAAACGGCAGGTATTCGCATTAATGACGTTTAAGCATTAATGACACTAACCAGTTTGATAAAAGTTCAAACAGTATTTTTTAGTTTTGTTACTTAAAATTTCTGCTTCAATTTCACCCTGTTCTCTCAATTTCCCCTCTTAACCCATTAGAAGCGGTCACTTTTTATTTCAACTTTTCTGTTATTCGCTCAATATACTTGAATATTTGGGCTGGCTGTTCGCTCAAATAAACTGAAACTAAATTAAACAATGGTTATTAAATTTCATATTAAAGTAAAATTCATTAAGTGATATCCATCACAATAAAATCCCACCATTTTAAAACGTGCTCTAGATCACTATAAAAAACCATTCCAAAATGGACATATTAGGCAAACATTACAATAGCTTGATGAAAATAGAAGTAAATGAGTTAATCTAGCCACAACAATCTATGCGACCTTAATCACACCTTAAAAATGACTGAAAAAACCAATAACAGACTATTAATGAAATAAATGGATCAGTTAATTGCAATAATGACGATGAATATGAGTGATAGCTCTACTTTTAATAACCAGAAAAACAACAAATTTAATTTAATATAACCAAAGTAGATATACACCCAACAGTCTAAGTGATCATTGTCACATATAAGAAAATCCCCCGAGAGAAGCACCCCGCAGCACTGTAAATTAGCATTTCATATAACAGCCAAGATGATCTAGATCATATTAGTCAAGCTCACAATAGCGTCTAGTACACAACACAGAATGTCGAGACCGTAAGTACTTGCAGTATTAACTGCTGATTTATTGGTCTGGGAAGTCGACATGAAGGCAGATGAAAAATCCTAATATCAATAATAAGACAGACCACTTTATGAAGAGGCAAGCATGACAATACTTCAACTCCTCGCTAGCTTGACGCCAGTGCTCAGTGTAATGCTATTTCTAGTGTTACTCAGAATGCCTGCATCTAAGGCTATGCCTATCTCCATGATAATCACAGCGCTCGCCGCCGTGTTTATTTGGCAAATGGATACCACATTACTGGCGGCATCGGTCCTCGAAGGACTGCTCTCAGCCATCACACCGTTAACCATCATTTTTGGTGCCGTATTCCTACTCAATACCCTGAAATACTCAGGTGCCATGGACACTATCCGTGCTGGGTTTACTAACATCAGTGCCGATGCCCGTGTACAAGTCATCATCATCTGTTGGTTATTCGGTGCCTTTATTGAAGGTAGTGCTGGTTTTGGTACTCCCGCAGCCATTGGCGCACCACTACTGGTATTGCTTGGTGTACCACCCGTTGCCGCAGCTGTCGTGGCTTTAATTGCTGACTCGGCCTGTGTATCCTTCGGTGCGATTGGTCTACCCGTACTCTTTGGGATGGAACAGGGTCTGATCCAAGGTGGCGTGAGCATGGCGGCGGAGCAATTTGCTGCCCATGGCGGTAACTATGCTGGTTATGCTCGATATATCGTCATGCATATGATCACTATCGACTTAATCACAGGTTCATTAATTCCTCTCGTAATGGTGACCATGCTAACTGGATTCTTTGGTCGCAATAAATCCTTTAAGGAAGGCTTAGCAATTTGGAAATTTGCGATTTTCTCAGGTCTTGCCTTTACCGTCCCCGCATGGATCATCAACTACCTTGCAGGCCCAGAATTCCCTTCGGTTATCGGTTCATTGATCGGTATGGCCTTAGTGATCCCGGTTGCGCGTAAAGGCTACTTACTGCCTAAAACGCCATGGAATGATTTCGCAGAGAATGACAGTCAAGAAAGCGGAAAAGTCGAAACAACGGCTAAGTTTTCTCAAATTGCCGCTTGGACACCTTACATCATCATGGCTGCGCTTTTGGTACTGTCGCGTACAGTGGCACCGTTAAAAGCATGGTTATCAAGCTTTAACATCAGCTGGACAGGCCTAATGGGCACTGAGCTTAAAGCCAGCTTCGCAACCTTATATGCACCAGGTGCCTTCTTTGTTGCCGTGTGTATTCTAGGTTTCTTCCTGTTCAAAATGAAAAGCCCTGCGATTCAGCAAACGGTCGGTGTTTCATGTAAGTCCATGTTGCCAACCATTATTTCATTAGGCGCATCAGTGCCTATGGTGAAAATCTTCTTAAACTCAGGCGCGAATGGTGCAGGCCTTGCCTCAATGCCTGTCGCTTTAGCGGATATGTTGGCAGGTTCCATGGGCGCAGTGTGGGCTTGGATGGCGCCTATCGTGGGGATTTTTGGTGCCTTCTTATCCGGTTCAGCCACCTTCTCAAACATGATGTTCTCCAGCCTTCAATACAGCGTGGCCGACAATATTGGCATGAACCACACACTGGTATTGGCACTACAAGGTATCGGTGCAAACGCCGGTAACATGATGTGCGTAATGAACGTGGTTGCCGCTGCAACGGTAGTGGGTATGGCAGGTAGAGAGTCAGAAATTATCCGTAAAACAATGCCTGTTGCCATTGGTTATGCCTTACTGGCGGGCACAATAGCTACCCTGTGGGGTGGATTCTAAGCCGTTTTATTTTATTGAATGCCCGAAGTCACTCCCAGTGACTTCGGCTTTAATCTATTAATAAAGAGAGTGATGCTATGTCGATTAACTATAAACTGGTCATCGATGATCTAAGAACGCAATTAGGTGATCATCCCGTGACGGATGATCCCGTTCGCCGTTTTGCCTGGTCCACCGATGCAAGCTACTTCAGGATAGTCCCAGAAGTGGTTGTCCATGCAGAAACCCTAGAACAGGTAAAGCTCACATTAGCCGTTGCCCGTAAGCATGATGCACCAGTCACGTTTAGGGCCGCTGGAACCAGTTTATCTGGCCAAGCTATCGGTGAAGGTATTTTGTTGATCCTTGGCCATGATGGTTTTAGAAAGATTGAAGTCAGTAGCGATGCCAAACAGATCACCTTAGGTGCTGCTGTCATTGGTTCCGACGCTAACGCCGTACTCGCGCCGCTTAACCGCAAAATTGGTCCCGATCCAGCCACCATAGGCTCCGCCAAAATTGGTGGTATTGTGGCAAACAATGCTTCGGGAATGTGCTGTGGTACTGCGCAAAACAGTTACCAAACTATCGCTTCCGCGAAACTTCTTTTTGCAGATGGTACTGAACTCGATACAGGCTGTGAAAAATCAAAAGCTGCCTTTGTTAAATCCCATGGAAAAATACTGGATGCGCTGACAGAACTGTCGCACATGACTCGCCATAACACAGTGTTAGCGGACAGAATTCGTAAAAAGTATTCCATTAAAAATACCACCGGCTACGGCATCAATTCGTTACTCGATTTTACCGACCCATTTGACATCATCAACCACTTAATGGTGGGGATGGAAGGCACCTTAGCCTTTATTAATGAAGTCACTTATCACACAGTGAATGAAGCTAAATTTAAAGCCTCTGCTATGGCCGTATTCCATAATATGGAAGATGCCGCACGAGCCATACCACTGATAAACGGTGAAAGCGTTTCTGCTGCTGAACTCCTTGATTGGCCATCAATCAAAGCAGTAACAGGCAAGCCTGGCATGCCAGATTGGTTATCAGAATTACCGGCCCTATCCGCTATTCTACTGATAGAATCCCGTGCTGATGACGACAAAACCTTAGAAAATTATACTCAAGATGTCACCGCGAAACTCGCCGGTTTTGACTTTATCCGCCCAATGGAATTTAGTACTAATCCAGCGGTTTATGACAAATACTGGGCAATGCGCAAAGGCTTGTTCCCGATTGTAGGTGGTGAGCGTCCAAAGGGAACCTCAGTTATCATCGAAGACGTAGCCTTTGAACTAGAGCACCTTGCTGCTGCGGCGCACGATATCACTGAGCTTTTCCATAAACATGGTTACCCTGAAGGCTGTATTTATGGCCATGCTCTTGCGGGGAACTTCCACTTTATCATTACCCCCACCTTCTCGACTCAAGCCGATATCGATCGTTTCCATGCCTTTATGGATGATATTGCCGACATGGTGATTAACAAGTACGACGGTTCAATGAAAGCCGAGCATGGTACTGGCCGTGCTGTCGCGCCGTTCGTCGAAAAAGAATGGGGACAAGATGCTTACACTTTGATGAAGAGCATCAAACAAGTATTTGATCCACAAGGCATTCTAAACCCAGGCGTTATTCTTAACGACGATAGCAATGTCCACGTTAAAAACATCAAGCCCTGCCCTGTGGTCGATGATTTTGTTGATAAATGTATCGAATGTGGTTTCTGTGAAAAAACCTGCCCAACATCGGCACTCAACTTCTCACCTCGTCAGCGTATTGCGACTCTGCGTGAAATCGAACGTTTAGAACAATCCGGTGATAAAGCCGCCGCAGCAGAAATGCGCGCCGCCGCTAAATACGATGTAGTTGATACCTGTGCCGCCTGCCAGCTTTGTACTATTGCTTGCCCAGTGGATAACAGCATGGGCCAACTGGTGCGTAAACTGCGCACGCCGTACATCAGCACTACTGAACAAAAAGTCTTAGATTTCCAAGCCAAACACTTTGGCGCAGTTAACCAGGTTATCAGTTCAGGTTTTGACATGCTTGGCGTGATCCACAAGATCACTGGCGATAACATTACCAGTGCCCTAATGAAAACCGGCCGTTTGATTTCAAAAGAAGTGCCTTATTGGAACCCCGATTTCCCGAAAGGCGGCAAATTGCCAAAACCATCTCCCGCTAAAGTTGGCCAAGAAACAGTGGTTTACTTCCCAGCCTGTGGCGGCAGAACCTTTGGTCCGACGCCAAAAGATCCCGATAACCGCACTTTGCCAGAGGTGGTCGTCACGCTGCTGGAACGTGCTGGCTATAACGTCATCACGCCAGAAAAAACCCGCGATTTATGTTGCGGCCAGATGTGGGAATCTAAGGGCGACTTTAAAAACGCCGATGCCAAACGCCAAGAACTTATCGATGCCGTGAGCAAGATGACCAATGGTGGCAAGCTGCCAGTGATCGTCGATGCCCTGTCTTGCACCTACCGCACTTTGTCAGGTAATCCAAAAGTACAAATTATCGACTTAGTTGAGTTTATGCACGACAAGCTACTGACTAAGCTCAACATCAGCAAAAAAGTCAATGTGGCACTGCACTTAGGTTGTAGCGCACGCAAGATGAAACTTGAACCTAAGATGCAAGCAATCGCCGATGCCTGCTCTGCACAAGTGCTCAAACCTGCGGGAATTGACTGCTGCGGTTACGCGGGTGAAAAAGGCTTGTATAAGCCTGAAATCAACGCCAGCGCACTGCGTAATATCAAAAAGCTCATTCCTGTCGAGATTAAGGAAGGCTATTACGCCAACCGTATGTGCGAAGTCGGTTTGACCCAACACAGCGGCATTTCCTACCGCCACTTAGCTTATCTGCTCGAAGAGTGCAGCCGCTAATCTGGTATGACAGTAGTAAACAACGGGGCTATTTTTAGCCCCGTTTGTTTATATAAGCGAACTATTCTCATTTATTTGTCATTAAGTATTTTTTGAGAATTTAAAACCTGAATAAATACATTTTAAAATCAATATAATCATCAAGTTAAAATATTCTCATTTTTGAAAAAATCTACAAGCTCATTTACTAAATTAGGGCTACTTATTCCGCTAAGATAGGCCTATATTTGATCAACTACCTTAGCATTAGTGTGGATATTGGGTCACACTGCAAGGCAATGTCGTTCACTAACAAGAAAGAGAAAACACAATGAAAATCGCCCTTTTCATCCCGTGTCTAGTCAATCAAATGATGCCAGAGGTCGCGATTGCCACCTTGGAATTATTAGAGAAACTCGGGCACCAAGTGATTCTACCCGCGGGTCAAACATGCTGTGGCCAGCCGATGACAAACTCGGGTTGCTTCGATGCAGCACGCAGTACCACTCTTAAATTGCTCAACGCCTTTAAAGGAGTGGAATGCGACGCTATTGTTTGCCCTGCCGCCTCTTGTTTAGTGGCCGCCAAAGAAAACTTCCACGAGTTTGATAGCAGCCCAGAAGCACAAGCTGTGATCAACAAACTCTATGAACTCACAGAGTTTTTGCACGATATCGCGCCGATTCCCGCCTTTACCAAGCCCTTCGCGCACAAGGTAAGCCTGCAACTAAGTTGCCATGGCATTCGCATGTTAAGCCTTGCCACCCCAAGTGAGCAAATGGGACCAAGATTCAACAAAGTCGAAGCTGTATTGGCCAATATTGCCGGCATAGACATAGTGTATCCAGACCGCCGTGACGAATGCTGCGGCTTTGGTGGCACCTTCGCCGTCGATGAAGGCGCAGTGTCAGCCAAAATGGGCAAAGATAAGGCCCAAGCCCACGCCGCAACGGGTGCTGAGTATGTGGTGGGTTTTGATCCCTCATGCCTGTTGCACCTCGATGGCATGATCCGCAGACAGCAATTGCCGATTGAAATTCGCCACATAGCGCAAGTGCTAAACGCCGCGCTCTAGGAGACTCACCATGGCTTACAATCATAATCACGGAGCTAATGGCTCCCAAGTCCATGCCCATAAAGCCGATATTTTTTGCCGCGACGAAACCCGTGTCGACTGGCATTCAAAAGCGCTATGGATGCTCAGAGAAAAACGCGACCGCGCCGCGGGTAGCATCCCAGAATGGGAACAACTGCGTCAGTTAGGCTCAGAAATTAAGCTCCACACGCTAACCCATCTTGCTCAATATCTTGAAACCTTTGAACAAAACTGTATCGCCAACGGTATACAAGTCCATTGGGCGAAAGATGGCGCAGAGCACAATCGTATCGTGCATGACATTTTATCCCGCCATAAAGTCAAAAAGTTGGTGAAGTCTAAGTCTATGCTGACCGAGGAATGTCACCTCAATCCGTACTTAGAACAACGTGGCATTGAGGTCATAGATACCGACTTAGGTGAGCGGATTATTCAGCTCGCCAAAATGCCACCATCACACATAGTCGTGCCCGCTATCCATATGAAAAAGGAAGAAGTCGGCGAACTCTTCCATGAGAAACTCGGCACTAAAGCAGGGGCAGCCGATCCCTTGTATTTAACCCGCGCCGCCCGTGCCCACTTGCGTGAACAGTTCCTTAGCGCCGATGCCGCGATGACAGGCGTGAACATGGCGATTGCCGATAAAGGCGCCGTGGTGGTCTGCACGAACGAAGGCAACGCCGACATGGGTGCTAACCTGCCTAAGTTGCAGTTGCATTCAATGGGCATCGACAAAGTGGTGCCCGATATCGATAGCGCAGCCGTCTTGCTACGCACACTGGCACGCAACGCCACAGGCCAACCTGTCACGACTTATAGCGCCTTTTACCGTGGCCCACAGCCCGAAGGTGAGATGCACATTATTATCGTCGACAATGGCCGCACTGAGATGCTCAAGGATAAAATCCTCGCAGAATCATTGAAGTGTATTCGTTGTGGTGGTTGCCTCAATACCTGTCCTGTGTATCGTCGCTCCGGCGGTTACAGCTACAACTACACCATACCTGGCCCAATTGGTATCGCAGTGGGCGCTAAGATTGATGACACTAACTCGATTGCCTGGGCCTGTACCTTGTGTGGCAGCTGTACCTATATCTGCCCGACGAAGGTGCCGCTCGATAAGATTATTTTCCACCACAGACGCCTTAAGGCTGAAGCCGGAAAACTCCCCTATGGCAAAAACAGTTACATGCCATTAGTGGGTAAATTTATGGCAAGCGAAACCATGCTGAACTGCTCTATGAGTGTGGCGAGAACTGCGCTGCGCATTCTACCGGGTAGTCTGTTAAAACCCTTTAGCGGTGCATGGGGTAAATACCGTGAACTGCCCGTTGCCCCGAACTCCAGCTTCGAAGCTTGGTTTAAGAAACACAGGAGCCTATAAGATGTCTAGTAAACTTGAAATTCTCAATGCGCTCAAACTGTCGGCCTTAACAAATCATCCTATGCCAAGCATAGATGTGACGCCAAGAGTCGAAAATCTCGTCGGCCAGTTCGAGACCAACCTCAATACTGTCGCGGGTACGCTGCATAAAGAAGGTGGCATCAAAGCCCTGCAAGCCAAAGTCGATGAACTTATCGCCCAAGGGTTACAGGTCATCTCCCTTGTAGAGGGTGTCACGGCAAACCGTGAAATGCCACCCACTGCCCACGAGCTCAAAAACATAGATTATGCAGTGATCCCTGGTGACATTGGCGTTGCCGAAAACGGTGCCATTTGGGTTAACAATAAAAATCTAGGCCACAGAGTGACACCTTTTATCTGTGAAAACCTGATCTTAGCCCTGCCAACGAATAAGATTGTGCCGACCCTACATCAGGCAGCTAAAGAAATCACGTTAGCCTCAGGTGAGTTCGGGGTGTTTATCGCGGGTCCATCAAAAACCGCCGATATCGAACAAGCCCTCGTCGTCGGCGCCCACGGTGCCTGCAGCTTGAACGTGTATTTGCTCTAATGCCTCGAGATTTAATGTAACCAAGAAAATTCAAGGGTTATGGAATAATCGAAACACAAAAGCCGCCTTCATTAGCGGCTTTCTTATTGAGATTTAGCTGAATGATATTTGAGTTGTAGGCTGATAAACCACTAACACAGCTTACTAATTAACGTTTATTGACAAGCAGTTTACAGGCTTGCCATGGCATTCACTCGCCGACTCGGTGAATAGAAACCTAGGGCTTTAAGCTTATGAACGAGAGCCATGGTCGTTCTCATGCATCCCTGCATTGCACGACATTCAGGCGTCCTGCCTATCAGATAGCGAACTGGCAGTTAAACACGGATGTTGTTCAAGTCAATCCGTGGATGCAGGGCCGCCCCATCCTGCTCTTTGATGAACGGCGCCATCTCTGATATTTATCTGCGTACGTTAGTGAACACTTAAATATAAATCCAACATTAAGATGTTGATTTAAATTGTGATATCACTACGTTCTAAGGCAATCGTTAGTGATAAGCAGGGGATCTTTATCAAGTCGCTTTAACCGCGTGCGATAGCGCACATACTGAGGATACCTTGATAGTATCCTCGACTCGGTTGATAGTATTCTCAACTATGTCCATGAGGCATTTATAGTAAAGGTGAGTAAATGAACGAGGTATTACTACAAATAAAGGCGCTCACCAATGGTGATCCTTTGTTGACGGCTGTCATTGTTGGAGTATTAACATTTACGTTAATTGGACTCGTAGGCTACATGCTAAAAGATGTCCCCGCGAAGCTGTTAAGTTGGCTCAGTAGTCTGCTGTTTGTGCGGCTCACTATAGACGATAGCCATCAGGCGCGCACAGAGGTATTCAATAAACTGTCCTTTTTGATCAGTAATACTACCATTCCGTTTTTTTCACGCTCTATCTCTGAGGCTGTGTACTATGACTATAGTGTGAGTTACGACGGGCGTGTCAGTGTTAAATCTATCGGCTATGGTATGCACCTGTTTAAATACGGTGGTTGTTTCATGTTGGCTACCCGATCTAAGGTCGATAGTACGATGGCATACGATTCTATTACTGTAAGTGCACCATGGTGGGCAAAAGATAAACTATATAGTTTTTTAGAAGATACTCGTGGAGACATATCTACAGAGCCGAAAGTTAATATTTTCGAAGAAACCGAATGGTGTCGCTATGGCACATTGAAATCATCGGGTTTTAGTGAATTAGTGCTAGATGAAGAGTTTAAGCAGAAGTTGATGGGAGAAGTTGATAACTTCGCAAGTAGAGGGAAATCGGTTGTAAGTAAGCTAACCATACTGTTACATGGAAAAACGGGTACAGGTAAGACGGGTATAGCGAGAGCCTTAGCTGTTGAGTATCATCGCGATCTATACATATTGAATCTATCGACTGTAAATGATGCCACTATTCATAAGGCGATTAGAAAGGTACCGCCCGGAGCTATGTTGTTAATAGAGGACTGTGACTGTGTAAAGGCTACGGTATCACGTACTGCTGAAAGCAATGCAGATAACCCACCACTCACTTTAGGTGGCGTTCTAAACGCGTTAGACGGAATCATTCCTCTTGATGACTGCCTTGTAATAATGACCACAAATCATCCTGATAATCTTGACCCAGCGTTGATACGTAAAGGTCGTGTAGATGTCAGTATTGAAGTACCACTTATCAGTGCAAAACAAGTTAATGAAGACTACTTTGAGCGTTTTGGCGCAGTTCTTAATAGAACTGAGCCATTGTTAGGTTGTGAAGTCTATGAACTCCATCGCAGAGCGAACTTAAGATATGGTGTGTGTTGTAAGCCATTGTAAATGCTCTGGATTCAACAAACCATGAGGTCATGATAGCCATGAATAACAATAAACTGATCGTCTTCAATTAGTGGTAACTGGCCGAGTTGCTGTAATCTGATTTTTAATTCAGCAAGCAGAAATACATTGTCATCCGCCAAACCGGCGGGAAAAACGGTTTTCGCAATTCTAATAGCATAAATGGATTTGTAACTAATACGCCTTTGCACAAAAAGACAATCAGTAGCCATGATCTCGGATAACACTTGATTTGAGGCTTCATAATCGAGAGGAAAGTCCTCTTCACCGACCAACTGTAGTTGCAAATACACAGGACGAGAAGCTAACAGCGTCATACATTCGCGCCATTTAGTATTATTCATCATAGAACTCATAATGTTAAATTGCTTTTTTACTCCTGATGATTAGCAAGTTACCTTTGGTGTTTAACAGCCCGTATAGGGATTAAAAATGGTAGCGAATAAAGTAAGCCGCTTAAAGTAATGGGCTAGACGTAAACTCGTTTAGTACATCTTCTGAGGTTGACTCATATTCAACCACCAGTTTATGGGGTGTAAGCCGATACACCCTCACCTCAATATTCCCTCGCACAGCATAAATTAAAGCGCCGCCATAGGTTGTTTCAGGCCCAAGATCTCCTGCTGGAACTTGCTCGGCGGCGCCAATATACAGGCACCCTGACAATATTGTTAAGTTTGCAGAGAGATAATTCGAATTGAGCCCAGCCTCACCTAGCTTACGGAAAATTTCAACCTCATAATAGCCATCGGCGCCAAGTCCTACGAATAGCACATGACCTTGATTGATTTCCAAAATTTCGTCACTCGGCACCGACCACCAATCAGCCGTATCTTCACAGCGATGAGTTAATGCCGCGGGATCAAATATCGCCATTGTGGCGGTATCTGTGTCAAACCGAGTTGTTGTATAGGGTTTACTCATCATCCTTGCCCACTAACAGAAATAATTCTGACTACCTGTTTTATCCTTGATAACTCCAAACCTAAAATAGAAAAATCGCCATAATTTTAGGCCGTTACTACCACTTACTTACAACAATCCTTTACATAAAGGCTTTAGTGAACGCTTCCTTCGACTGGCGAATGTAGTTACGGGCGCTTTTGGCGTGCTGCTCCCACACGGCGCGGTCGCTAGGATCGGTAAAGGGGTTTTGCTCGGCGGCAATTGAGCGCTCAAATTTGTCGTAGAAGGTCAGCATGGCCGAAGTGATCTGATTAAAACGTTCCTTGAACTCTTGAAATTCATCAATCTTCTCAGTGGTTTTAATCATGTACTGCACTAACTCTGCATTGCTGTTCGAAGCCAATAGCGCCTCAGCTTTAGCACTGATATTGGCACTCGCCTCAGCAATCACCAGCGCGCGTGCCTGCTCGTCTTTACTCATCACTCGGCTGTAATTTTCAGGTGTGCGGGCAATACTGGCATGCTGTAAGTAACTGCGCAGATGCTTATCGAGATCCTTACGGAAATTATCTAAGTTCTTCTGCATACTGACTAAATCATTGTCGAGTGCAGTGACTTGTTGCAGTTCTTTTTCGATTTCAGACATAAACCGTTCGGCCTGCTGATAAATTTTCAGGCCATTTTCTTCAGCAAACTTTTTATCACTACGGCTTAAGTCACTGTTGTCATAATTAGAGCGATCAAAAGTCGCAGCTAAGAATGACTTAAAGGGTTCGGCAAAGGCGGAATACGCACCGGCACTAACCACGTTTAAGGTGGCAGTAGCTAAGTCACCAAAGGGTTTCACCATAGAGCCTAAACGCGCCTGTTGGAGAGGCGATGCCACACGTTTAGCGTCAGTTAAAACCGACCTAAAGGTGTTATATCCCATAGGGTTAGACATTTTATTGCGCTCAGACGTCGCCAACACAAAGGTGATACTTGAATAAATAGCATTCGAGTACTCGAGGTATTGTCTTTGGCTCTCGAGCTGGGCGGCATAATTTTTACCTAAAGTACGAAATGACTCAGACTGCACTTCGTAATTCTTATCAGCTTTCAGCTTATCTAAAATCCCGCCGATAATTTTCTGCTCATTTTTTTGCAGGGCCATATCAAGGCGAATTTTACCTAAGCTCAAATCGTCCAAACTGATAGGGCCATTAATAGCCTCAATATCAAGACGGATATATTGGCGACTCGGATCATCAATAGACACTCGGTGTGCTAAATATTCGTTAGCCCCAGGGGTGATATCGATTAAAGCAACATGCTGCCACTGGGCATCGAGCTTTAATACTGGAGAGGTCAATACATTGATGCGATATTGGGTTTGAGTATTCTGGGTTTTGACCCAAAACTCTAATAGACCCGCTTCAGAAATAGGGTACTTACTGACGATACTGCTATTGCCTTCGACGCAAAGCAGCGCACTTTCACCTGTGTGAGGTTCAGCGCCTTCAAATTGACAACCCATGATCCACGACCAAGGTTGAGATAAACGATTGCCTTCGAAGTCGCTGGCAAACACTAACTCATTCTCTTTGGCACTGGCATTAACTGTCGTTAACACGCCAAGCAACAGCATAGAAATGACTGAAGTGGTGCGCATAAGGGCCTCATAAAACATAAATTACTAAAATCAACGAGCGAGTCATTCGGCTCAATACCCAGTTATATCAACGATCAATCGACCCAAAAGCCTAAGCGAACTCAGTCTATTAATTGAGGACTATAGCCTCGACTTAAGAGCACGCATGGATAAGTCATTTTTGATTGCAGATTAAACCAGCGAAATGTACCAGAGGCCATCATCCCACGCTAGCCCTAAGTCATGTTTAACGACGAAAGATATGTGGGCAATTACAATCGGGGCCATTAATCGCCCCAATTGTAAAATTTACGTAAAAATAAACACTTATACCTCGGCTAAAGGTTACTTGCCTCGCCCCTTGTCTTGTCAATATATCAGGCGAAACCAATACAACCCAAAGCAAGGATTAATGCAGACGTGCCTCGACTCGCTTCATGGCGTAAAACATCCATATCGTCAAGATAGTGCTACAGGTCGCGAGCGACACCCACACACCAATCACGCCGAACGCCCATGCAAAGCAGTAGATGATCGCAGCGATAAGAATAAGCTTAGCGCCCGTCAGCATAGAAGCTTGTTTCGAACAGTTAATCGCTTGGAAGAAACTCGCACCGACTAAGATTAAGCCTTCCATAGGCAAGCCCCAAAAATACCAGCGCATACCTTCAATCGCCACTGGGGTTAAATTCGGATTATCACCGGCAAACAAATACACTAACCATTCAGGGCGAGAATAAATCAGCGCTAAACCTAAAGCTGCGGTAAGTAACGTCATACCAAAGGCAATATTGCGCGCTTGTTTAACCCTGTCAAAACGCCCAGCTCCCGCGTTAAAGCTATAAATGGGTTGAGTACCAAGCGCAATGCCCTCAAAAATCAGATAGAAAAACGCTTCGGTGTAACTCACCACACCATAGGCGGCCACATGTAATGGACCGCCAACCCACAAAAAAGCCGTATTATGCAGGGTTAACACTATCGACAAATACAGATTCATCAAAAAGCTGGGGAAACCAACGCGGGCTATATTAAGGCAATTATCGAGCTTGAGCTTCATCTGCTCAAAAGTGATTTTAAGCTGAGTGCGCGGACTGAAAAAATGCTGTAAACACAAAAGCCCCGTTACCGCCTGCGACAACATAGTCGCAATCGCTGCACCTGCTAAACCAAAGGGGAAAACCACAATAAACAGCCAGTCTAAGAAAGTGTTTAATACACCACCCAAAATCAGCACCCAAGTCACCATAGATGGCCTGCCATCATTACGCAGCAGTGTGGTAAAGGTCATTGAAATTATGGGGAAATGACACAGTGCAAAATACCAGAATAAGTATTCGTTAGCGTTTTCGAGCATCTCCCCTTGCGCCCCGAGAGCAACCAAAATATCTCGCGAAAATATCCCACCAACAAGGGCAAAAAAGCATCCCGTTAATAAACATAACGTAAAGGCATTACCCAGTAGTTTACGGGCCTTGACTACATTA
This sequence comes from Shewanella sp. SM20, assembly GCF_025654545.1. NCBI lineage: Bacteria > Pseudomonadati > Pseudomonadota > Gammaproteobacteria > Alteromonadales > Shewanellaceae > Shewanella > Shewanella sp. SM20. The sequence goes on from NZ_JAKKRK010000010.1 coordinate 42,550, forward strand.
CCTTGGCCAAGATTGATTGACACTAATGCCGCGCTACCCATACCTATCATGGCGCCAATAGCGTATAAAATCGCGCCAACAGGGTAAGCTAGCATCATCCCCGCCAGCCCTGTTTCACCTAAATAATGGCCAACAAAGATGCCATCAATTGTCACATATACGCCCGTGACCAACATAGAGGCTATGGTGGGTATGGTATAGCGCCAAAAAAGCTTCGCAATCGGCTCCTCGAGCAAGCTCATATCCGCAGGAGCATGATTAGATGTTGTTGCTGTCATTAGCGTTTCTCACAAAAAGGGGGGCTAGAGTCGTATCTATCTAGAAAAATGATCGAGTGAACAAAAATGCGACAATGGATTGTACCTAAAAATAGCGAGAACTCAAAGCATGTTCATTGTGAATAATTAACAATAAAGATTAATCATCACAATGACTTAAGAAGAAACAGTCCAATTTCAGCCAAATGACAAACTCAGTACAGTTCAATAACAGATGTGGGTTAATTCATCATTTTCTGCTACTTTTTTGGTGTTTAAGGCCGAATTAGGTAAAGTATCCGTTCAAGCAAGCCCATTAACGTATTTAAGCAAGATGAAATCATTAACTTTATAAATTTAAGCTTTTGATAATTAATGGGTTAAACAGAAATAAATTCAATAACAATAATAAGGGAAGGACATGAGTCAGAATAGTCCAAATGCAGGCAACGATCTGCGAGAAGTCAAACAGCTCGGCATGTGGGCCTCCATTACTAGCTTAGGTTATGTGTTTTGGTTAGTTGGCGGTATGGAGTTAGTCGAGCGTATCGCCTACTACGGTGTTAAAGCCAGTGCAGGACTGTATGCTAAAGCGCCAGAGTCTGCGGGCGGCCTTGGGATCAGCCTGAGTGACTACGGCATTATTATTTCCCTCTGGGCGATCATGCAAACCTTTGTGCCCGTGTTCACCGGTGGCATGTCTGACCGAGTGGGCTACAAAGAAACCATCTTCGGCTCCACCATCATTAAAATCTTTGGCTATCTCGTCATGGCATTCTTCCCCAGCTTTTGGGGCTTCCTTGTCGGTGCATTACTCCTTGCCATAGGCACAGGGATATTTAAACCGGGCATTCAAGGCACCTTAGTGCTGTCCACTAATCGCAATAACACTTCAATGGCTTGGGGCATTTTTTACCAAGTTGTAAACATTGGCGGTTTCCTCGGGCCTTTAGTTGCCGTGCATATGCGCCAATTGTCTTGGGACAATGTATTTTTCGCCTGCGCCGCGATTATCTCACTCAACTTCTTATTCTTACTCACCTATACCGAGCCAGGTAAAGCCGAGCGACTGGAACGCAATAAGCAAATAAAATCAGGTGAAGTCGAACAAGAATCCCTGTGGCGTGATGCTTGGCGCGAGTTGAAAAAGCCGATTGTGATCTACTATATGCTCGTTTTTTCAGGCTTTTGGTTCCTGTTCAATGCCCTATTCGATGTGCTGCCTATCCATATTTCCGAATGGGTCGATACCAGCGTAATCGTCACCTCCCTCTTTGGCAGCGAAGGCACCAGTAACGGTATTCTACAATTTTGGCTTGGCCTCAATAACGAAGGCACTAAGGTGATGCCCGAAGGCATGTTAAACCTCAATGCGGGCCTGATCATGACCTGCTGTTTTATCGTCGCGGCACTGACGGCTAAATACCGTATCACTACCGCTATGTTTATTGGTTGTTTGCTGAGTATTTTAGCTTTTGTGTTTATCGGTGCTTTCCATGCGGCATGGTTTATCGTATTCGCGATAGCCATGTTCTCCATTGGCGAAATGATGATTAGCCCGAAGAAAAACGAGTTTATGGGTAATATTGCTCCCGAAGGCAAAAAAGCCATGTACTTAGGATTTGTGATGTTGCCCCAAGGGATCGGCTGGGGATTAGAAGGCTACTTTGGCCCTAAACTCTACGAGATTTATGCATCAAAGGAATTATTTTCGCGGGATTTATTGCTAGAGCGCGGCATGAACAGCACTGAGGTCAGCGCCATTCCTCAAGGTGAAGCCTTTACTACCTTGGTGAGTTACACAGGTGAAAACGCACACGATCTCACCCAATTGCTATACCACAGCCATAACATTGGCATGGCATGGTACATCATCGCCGCCATAGGGACTATCTCAGCGGTAGGGATTTACATCTATGGTAAGTGGTTACTCACACTACAAAGAGCCCAGCAAGCCGCCTAAGTGAAACTCGCTGACCTCATTCTGGGCAAGGACGACAAAGACAAGATAAGGGCTAGATGATGGCAAGGTGAGGAGCAATCCTCATCTTGCCTCATCAGTATCAGAAAGGACGCGTCAGCAGTTCAGGCGTAAAATGTTCGGGCGAAAGCAATAGGCCTAAGCTCTCGATTTGCGTATTAAGACGATTGAGATCTTGAGTCAGTGCCGGCAAGGTCAGCGTATTGTCATCGAGTTCATACACTTGCCTTAAACTGGTGTAATAAAACAGCAGTATAATCAAAGCATTCACGTCATTTTGCGCTGCAGCGGCTTTAATCTTTATCAACTTACGATAAATACGATTATGGAGTTGCTTTAATTGCCACACATAATAAATTTCACTGAAAAAAGGTCGGTCTTTTAAGTTGTAAATCACGGCGCTACACAGACCCAGACTGAAAATTACGCCTAAGAGATTCAAGTGAAAATTACCTGTTGGCTCACCTGGCACTGGCGTCGCCCCAAACAGCGCAATGAGTCCAGTACCAAAAATCAGTGATAACACGACTAAGCTAACAACTAGAATAACGATGAATAAATTCATGTTTTTACGATACAAGGTTTTATCTATTTCCTGCAGCTTCATAACATCCCGCTCAAATAAACCGCCCAGCATTGGGGTATAAATCAATGAATGGCAGAGCATACCCCAATCCCCTTTATTCGGCCTTAACTGATTTAAACGCATAGCTAAAATACATTTCTCATTCTCACTTACAAACGATACAAATTGAAACTTTTAGGCGTAACTAAGCAGGCTGAGGGATAGGATGATGTATCGATTAAAGATCAACGGCTTAATGCCCTTACGATTAATCTTCCATTTATTTCAAAACATTAAAATGTTAACGTTCGATCAAATCTGGGTAAAATTTGCTAACCTTAACCCTAGTGAATTGCATAACAATAATCGCCGCTTTTACGAGAGACAGTGTTCTAACCTCCCGCATTCAAACCACACAAGGAATGCCATGATACTCAGCAAAGGCTTTGCACAAGTCGTCCTTTTGGCGCTCAGCAGCCTTTGCTTGACTGCACAGGCCAAAGACCTGCTTGCAGTGGGTTCGAGTTTCAGTCAAATTTTTGAACTACAAGCCAATGGCGAATATACCGGCTTAGGTGTCGATATTTTGAATCGCTTCGCCCAGCAGCAAAGTGTGAACATTCACTATCAAATTACCCCATGGCGCCGCGCTATCTCTATGGTTGAACGTGGCCAAGCGGATATTCTTATTGGTCCCTACGATACCCCAGAACGTAATGCCAACTTGGTTTTTGCGGCGAAGGCATTTTACCGCGATGATATGGTGTTTTATGCTCGGGCAGACAATGAAATAGTGTGGAATGGCGACTATGCCAGTATTAAAACGCAACGGATTGGAAAAATGCAGGGCTGGAGTTATGGCACACGGTTTACTGAACAAACTAAATCATTAAATATCAATGAATTTGTCGATATTAAAAGTGGTATAGAACGGCTTTCGCGGGGTGATTTAGATTTACTCGCCACCAATAGTCGCAATACAAATGCAGTGCTCGCCCAAATCAAAATCCCTAAAGCAATTACGCCAATCATGCCGATAATCGATGTGCGAGACGGCTTTATGGCTTTTCCGAAACAAGCTAAATTTGATCCGCTAAGAACTCGTTTTGACAGCTTCTTCGAGGAGATGATCCAAAATGGCACACTCACGACACTCGGCCAAAAATACCGCGTGACCTTGCCTTACTGATCCAACCTTACTGTTCCCACCAAATCCGCCCCTCTTACCTATGCTCACACCTGTAATAAAGAGTGATGGGGAACTCTGTTAGCTAAGACAAGTAATCAACTGCAGCTCAATCTCGTCCCAATTAACGTCGTCCATGGTAATCATTTCTAGTCTGGAATCTAAGGTGTCATCGAGTTCAACCACACTAAACTCATGGTCAATCCAGTTAAATCCTGCAATTCCATCAGTAGTGATCATCACAGCCTTTAATCTAAGCAACACTTGCCCAACGTTGGATGACTGAGCTTGCCGCTGAATAAAATCCATTAATTTATCAAAATCAAATTCTTGACTCGGTTCAAACACCCAGCCGCAGCTAAAACAACCTTCACCTTGATTCTGCTTTCGCACTATACCGCGATCATCAAAATCAAGTGCGGCTTCGATTGCACCTTCGGCAAAGAGGCTCAACTCACTCAAGCGAGAACCACCAGCACGAAACAAGCTTGGGGCCGTCGTCGGTAGGCTGCCCAGCTTTAGGCCCGCGCTAGCATGCCCATTTATATTGAGTGACACGCGCCTTGGTTGGTTAAGATAGTCCAGTAAAGCGCTAGGTAAAGGCTGTTGATTAGAGTGGCTCACTACAGGAATATCAGTACGTTCAATATGGCTTAAATAAGTCTGCAATTCATAGAGTAACTTAGTATTTTCAGCATCATACAAGTCAGACTTAGTTGCGATGATCACATCGGCCACTTGCAACTGTTGGATAAAATTTGCATGTTCGCGATAGCGAGGATCGTGGATCTTACGCGCGTCCACCAAACATAGGGTGCTACGCAGTGAAATCACATTCTGATAATGGGGCGCACTCAGTACTTTAATGATTTCATTAGGATGCCCAAGCCCAGTCGGTTCTATCAATAAACGGTCAGGTTTCGCTTTCGCAATCAACTGATTGATGGCCACTTGTGTTGGTACGCCCGCGGCGCAGCACATACAGCCACCCGCAACCTCACGAATTTGTATGCCGTTATCGGAGGAATTCAGTAACCCCGCATCAATGCCGACCTCACCAAATTCATTGACCAGTACTGCCCAAATTTCATCCGCGGGTTTAGTCGCCAGCAATTGCTTAATCAGAGAGGTTTTACCTACACCTAAAAAACCTGTAATGATATTGGTGGGAATCGCTTTGATAATCATAAGGAAACTCGCTCGAATAAAAAGCTTGGCGCTCGAGTGTAGAAGTATTGGCTTTGAAGCTCAACAAAAAGCGCATCGGTGAGGATGCGCTTTTAGAATAGCGACAGGCTATGTAGCAAAATATGCAACTGACTATTCAACAGTCAAATCAACAAACTAGGTAACCGTTAGACGGCTAAGCTAATAGGCACTTTGCACTTATTAGCCTTGATTGTTGTGCTTAGCTTATTTTGACTTAACTTATTTTGACTTAGCCTATTTTGACTTATTGGTGCGAGAGCCAAAACCTGACTTATTGCTCACTAAATTCGACTTAGGTTTAGTCGCATTAAACGGCTTACCTGAGCCAGAAGCTGACTTAGCACGGCTAGAAGATTTCTCGCCACCTGCTTTGCTGTCCTGCGCTTTACCTTTCGCGTACTTACCCTGACGAGACTGACCAATAGTGCGATCCTGCGGCGCCTTATGGCTCCACTTTCCAATCGGCTTAATCGGTGCTGCGGGCGCATCACGGTAACGAGCAGGCAAAGGCGTGCCTTCTTCATAACCCGGTTGTACCGACACGGGCAGTTTCTGCTCAATCAAGGCTTCAATTTCAGCGAGCATTTCATCGTCAGAAGGTGAAACAAACGAAATCGCGCGACCCGTTAATCCTGCTCGGCCAGTACGACCAATACGATGGATATAGTCTTCGGCGAGGAAAGGTAATTCAAGGTTGATCACCATAGGCAAGGCATGAATGTCTAAACCACGAGCAGCCACATCGGTCGCCACCAGCACCCGCAATTTACCGGCTTTAAACTCTTCCAACACCCGATTACGGGCGCCTTGTGTTTTATCGCCGTGGAATACACCTGCGGCTATGCCATCAAGCTTTAATTCTTGTAATAAATGCTCGGCGCTTTCTTTCGTGCAGGCAAACACCAGCACTTGGCGCCAATTGTTGCGGCCAACCAATTCAGACAACAGCTCGGCTTTGCGACGTTTATCAACGCGATAGACTTCCTGCACAACTGTGGATGCGGTAGTCGTGTCAGCAACATTCACCCACTGAGGTTCATTCAGCATTTTCTCGGCGAGTTGTTTGACTGCATCGCTATATGTGGCTGAAAACAACATGGTTTGATGCTGCGGCGCAATTAAGCGTTTCACTTTTTCAATGTCGCGCACAAAACCCATGTCTAACATACGGTCGGCTTCGTCAATCACTAATGTGGTAACGCTCGACAAATCTAACTGGAATTGGCCGATAATATCGAATAAACGACCAGGAGTTGCCACCAAAATATCAACGCCCTGCTCTACCCCTTTACGCTGGGGATTCATGTTGGCGCCGCCGTAAACCGCTAAGGTTTTCAGTGGTAGGAACTGGCTGTATTTTTGGATATTTTCGCAGACTTGAATCGCAAGTTCGCGGGTTGGAGTCATCACCAACGCGCGTAAAATCGGTTTATCATTGCTGTCGCTTGTTAAAGAATCAGCCGCCAACTTTTCAAGTACAGGCAGAGCAAAGGAAGCCGTCTTACCTGTACCCGTTTGGGCGCAGGCCATAATGTCTTTGCCTTCAAAGGCAAGCGGGATCACTTTCTCTTGCACTTGAGTGAGTTGCTGATAGCCACACTCAGTTATCGCATTCAAAATAGGAGAAGATAAACCGAGTGTTTCAAATTTCATAGGGACTCTTTAGCTAAGTAGTAAAACTTTGATGCGAGGTGATACTCAATGCCCCAACGCGGGGCCGCGGAGTCTAGCAAAATCCGCGGCGTTTTTATAGGCAATTATCGCCACTAAGTTAATATCTCCTCAGACATGGGAGACTAAAAGCGGATCCTGTAAGTATTTTTGGCTAAATTCACCCGAAGGCACAGGTCTTGAGAACAAGTAACCTTGGCCGTAGTCACAGCCTGCAGCCAACAACACTTGGCACTGCGCATCGGTTTCGACACCTTCGGCAATCACCTTCATTCCCAACTTGTGGGCCATCACGATAATCGCCTCGCAGAGAATTTGATCGTTTGAATCGGTATCGATATGGCGGGTAAAAGATTGATCAATTTTAAGATAATCAATGTCAAACTTTTTCAAATAGGCAAGTGACGAATAGCCAGTACCAAAATCGTCCAGCGACACTTGCACACCCGCATCGCGGTAGGCCAGTAGTTTTTCGGTTACACCCATACTGGCATCCAATAACAAGCCTTCGGTAATTTCAACGCACACGCCCGCGCCTGTAATATTAAGATCTTGCAATAACTTCAACCAATCATTGAGCAGCGTGCCTTCATCACGAAATTGGATTGGGGATTTATTGACGCTGATTTGGATTTCAACCCCTAATTCATGACGCCACGCCGCACTCTGGCGAGCGGCTTGCTCGAACACCCAATTGCCGATTTCAACAATCAAGCCAGTATCCTCCGCCACAGGAATAAACTCAGCAGGCGACACAGCACCACGCTCTGCATGATGCCAGCGGATCAAGGCTTCAGCCTTGGTCACTTCACCCGTTGCTAAGGCAACAATCGGCTGATAATGCAGTTCAAATTCTTTATTCACGACCGCTTGACGTAAGTCTTGGATCAAGCGCATGCGGTATTTGGCGTATTCCTGCATCGATGGAGTGAAATAGTTGAAGCGATTACGCCCTTGATCTTTCGCCGCATACATAGCCTGATCCGCATGCTTGAGAAGCCCTTCAATACTGGTCGAATCATCGGGATATAAAGTAATCCCAATACTGACGCTGATATAAGCGGTTTCTTCCCCTAACACATAGGGTTCGGCAATTCGTCGCAAAATATTCTCGGCGACGCGCTCAATCCCCTTATGGTCTTCCATCGAACTTAACACCACAGTAAATTCATCGCCGCCAAGACGCGCCACGACGTCGGCATCACGCACACAGGATTTCAAACGACTCGCGGTTTCTATCAGCAGTAAATCGCCCATGGCATGGCCTAAGGTGTCATTCACTTCTTTAAAGAAATCTAAGTCCAAGAACAATAAAGCAAAGTGGTTGCGATTGCGGTCGGCATTTTTCACTTCGCTGCTTAAATACTCCAACAACATGCGCCGATTGGGCAACCCCGTCAGCGTATCGTAGTTGGCTTGTTTCCAAATCAGATGCTCATTTTGCTTCTTATCGGTAATGTCTGAGAACAGGGCAACACGTCGATAGGGATGGCCTTCTTTGTCATTAATGGTATTGATGGTTAACCAGATGACATATTCTTCGCCATTTTTGCGCCGCTGCCACATTTCCCCCTGCCATTGGCCTTTCTCGCGGATATCATTATTCATTTTGGTGTAAAAATCGCGGCCATTGAGGTCACAATAAAGCAGCCGAATATGTTGGTCCCGCACTTCAAATTCGCGATAACCCGTCATCACACTAAAGGCGGCATTGACGGTAATAATCACGCCCTTTTCATCGAGGACACTCATGGCTTCAGAGCTGTTATCGTAAACCAGTGCCGACAACTTTAAGGATTCTTCGATAAGTTTTGCGTCGGTAATATCGGTATAGGTTCCACACATACGCAGAGCATTGTTGTTTGCATCTCTGCTCACGACTTTACCTGTATCAAGGATCCACCGCACCTTACGGTTTACGGTATTTAAGCGGTACTCCATCTTATGTTGCGCCGTTTCGCCACGAATATGGGCCTCAATCGAATGCAGCACTTTAGGCCTGTCTTCGGCGACTATCGCATCCATCCATTGGCGACTATTAGCGTTGAGCATATCAACATCGCAGCCAAGAATATCGGCGCTGCGGGCGTTACGTTCGATACGATCATTACGAATATCCCAATCCCACACCCCAAGATCGCTACTACTCAACACCAGTTCGAGTTGTTCACGGCTAGCGAGCACCTCTTGGTCAGCAATGGCCTGTGAGGTGATATCTAAATATCCAGCAATAACAAGCAACACGGCATTATTACCACCGCGCTTACAGGCGACTGTCATATGGGTGTAAACCACGCTGCCGTCTTTAACGATAAAACGTTTATCCATCTCGTAATTATCGATATCCCCCCGCAGCATAAGCTCAAATTTCAGGGCATCCGCTTCTAAATCATCGGGATGGGTAATTTGTGCCCACGTCATCCGTAGCAATTCAGCTTCTGAATACTTGAGCATTTGACATAACCGTGGATTCACCTTTATCCACTTTTGATCTATCCCCGTTATTGCAATACCAATATTGCCCGCGTTGAATTGGCTCCTAAAAAGAAAATCATCCTGCAGACGAATTTGTTCATCACGCTCTAATTCAAAACGTCGCGATAACAAGCGGCTCAATAGCCAAGTCGCAATCGGGAAAATGGTCAATACTGGGAGGGTCACTTTGGCGAGTAATGGCATTGCTATGCCATCGGGTAGAAATAAGAACCACAACAACATCACGATATGAACGGTATAGGCAAAGAGAAAAATTTCTCCACCTGAAATATTGGCTAACAGAGACTTACGATATTGACGCCAGATCACCCCGATTAAACCGGATGACACTATCACGCCGACGCCAATCCATATACCAGCGCCACCGATACTGATGCGATACAGCGCCGTCATCACGACAGCCACTAAGGTCGGTAAACCACCGAAAAATAGACCAGAAATACAGAGAATAACTGAACGGGTATCAAAGAAAACGCCAGGCAAATATACCCAAGGCGTACTCATAATAGTGATACCAATACCACCGATGAGCATCCCAATAATGATGCGCCACAGTAAAAAATACTGCCGCTGATGCTTTTTAGGAATCACGTCGTACAAAAAGACCAACGCCAGCAATAAAGCCGCATTTTGTACTAACGGAAAGAGAATACCTTTATCCATAACTCAGAGAGCGACTCCAAAAATGAGGGGGCTTGATACCATTTTAACATTCCCCCACAAGTGTAGCAGAATCACTTAGAAATCATGCGTTAATTCCCTTTGCCGCATCACACTTTGGACTTACCACATTACATTTTGCAATAGAGTTGTTGACGATATTGCTCTGCAATAGAATGCCAGTCAAAACGCTGTGCCATGGCCGCAGCACGCACTTGTGGCCATGTTTTCCCCTCGAAACAAGCAATGGCTTGCGTCAACCTTTGCAGAAACGCTTCGGCCTGCTCATTTAAGCTATTGCCGTTAAAAGCAAAACCATTAACGCCATCCTCAACGGTATCCTTTAAACCGCCTACACTATGCACTAAACATGGCTGTCCCGCGCGCATGGCCAACATTTGACTGATGCCACAGGGCTCAAAGGAACTTGGCATCAAAAACAGATCGCCATGCTGATACAGCGCTTCGGATAACGCCTCGTTGTATCCCTGCAAAAATAATAGGTTATCGTATTTAGCCCCTAACGCTTGAAAAGACTTAGCAATCGATGCATCGCCACTGCCGAGTAAAATCAGCAGCGCCGTCGGTTTTGTTTGCTTCAATGCTTTAAGTAAGGTTTCAAGCACAGATAAACCCGAGGGCAATTGATGGCGCAGCAGTAAGACTTTTTGATCGGTCAAACGGCCCACCGAAGTCAATAACAGATTCGGTACTTGCTCCGCCATTGCTTGACGCCAATGGGCTTGGGTGCGGGCAAAAGCAATCATGTCCACGCCACTCACTTGCGTTTGATGCCCCTGCCATTGCACTAACGCAGTTTCAATCGCACTGAGCAATTGCTTGAACTCGGGTACTTGAATACGCGCAGGTGGCTTAGCGGGTAAATCCGATACTGACGAATATACACAGCCATTTAAAATCCCCACCACTTTGCCGTCATTGGCCTTGACCTGTAAGTCATGTTCTAGCCCTTCACCACCAAAGAATCCCGCCTCTGGTTTGGAGGGCTGCAACACTTCTTTGGCATAACTGGGCGAGACTAAATGCACTTTGTCGCTCAGCACTATGCCCATACGCATAGGGTTAACACAGTAGGGATAACGGGGATCAGTAATTAACTGTTTTTGCCCCAGCGTCAAAGTGGCAAACAGCTCGGGAAACCAAGCCGCAAAGGAGGATGAGTCTTGGCTTAAGGGACGTATCCCCTGCAGTGCAAGATTGTGGATAGAGAACACACACTCAATTTCTTTGAGAACACTGAACTCAGGCACGAATGCTCTTAACATGGCTAAGCAGCCCGCATGCCAGTCATGTAAATGCAGCACAGTCGGCATAGGCACTCGGCCAGTAACTAATGCTGTCGCGACGCTCGCGCAAAGGAAAGCAAACTTAGTCGCATCGTCGGCGAAAGGACGCTCGGCACTGCCTTGGCTATAAATCTGCCCAGGTACGGATTGCCATAATGCATGTTCGAGCAGATAAATCATCGCCTCTGGCACATGGGGATGGGGCATGGCAAACAAATGCACTCGCTCCAAGCGACCACCAAAGGCCACAGTTAACTCACCCAGATCTTGGGGTTGATTCGCTACCGCAGTTAAAAAGCCATAGCTTGGCATGATCACATCGGCGCACAAATCAACACCCGCCAGAGCGGCGGGTAAATCACGGATGACATCCGCCATACCGCCAACCTTGGCGCCCGCAAGGGCACCGTTTTCAGCCGCGACCATCAAAATGCGTTGTTTCAATTAATTGGATACTCCCGCTACTTCAACTGTGCAGCTTTTATTAAGCTGCCTATACCTAAGCCATTTTTACTTTAATGATCAGTTTACTTTAATGATCAAAGCACTATTCATAGCCTACAGGCAAACCTAGCATGTCACGGGTCACTAAGGTGACGCCTTTTTCCGACACCCTAAAGCCTTTAGCTCTGTCGTGATCATGGTTATAACCTATCACCATGCCTTCGGGAATAATGCAGCCACGGTCAAGTATCGCATTCTTGATTTTGCAATGGCGCAGCACGACTACATCGGGTAGCACTACTGAATCTTCAACTAACGAATAAGAACAAACGCGCACTTCGTTAAACAATACACTACGGCGCACTGTCGCCCCCGAAATAATACAACCGCCCGAAACAATCGAGTCCAACGCCATACCGCGTCTATCATCGTCATCAAACACAAATTTAGCGGGTGGTAATTGTTCTTGGAAAGTCCAAATTGGCCATTTCGCATCGTACAAATTCAGTGCTGGCGTAGGCGATAACAGTTCCATATTCGCTTGCCAGAAAGAGTCTAGCGTACCCACATCGCGCCAATAGGCTTGCTCGTTCGGGAAAGCGCTCTTAAAGGGATAGGCGAACACATTATGTTTTTCGATGATCGCAGGAATAATATCCTTACCAAAATCGCGATCTGAGCTTTCATTTAAGGCATCTTTCTTGAGCTGGTCAAACAAAAACTCTGTGTTAAACACATAGTTGCCCATAGACGCTAAACACATTTCAGGATTACCCGGAGAATGCTTAGGTTGCAGCGGCTTTTCTTCAAAGCCTAAAATGCGCATCTCTTCATCGACTTCCATCACCCCAAACGAACCCGCAGCTTCGGCAATCGGCACTTCAAGGCAAGAGACTGTCATATCTGCGCCCGACTCGGCATGCGCGGCTAATAACCCAGCATAATCCATGCGATACACGTGATCGCCAGACAACACCATCACGTATTTAGGCAGCTCGTGGCGAATGATATCGATATTTTGAAATACCGCATCGGCCGTGCCTTGGTACCAGTTTTCCGAATAGCGTTGTGAAGCGGGTAAAATCTCCACCGACTCGCCCAGCTCCTTCTTAAAATGGCCCCAACCGCGCATCACATGGCGGATCAAAGAATGCGACTTGTACTGAGTCACAACCCCGACACGACGAATACCCGAGTTAATACAATTTGAGAGCGGGAAATCGATAATACGAAACTTACCACCGAAATACAGTGCAGGTTTAGCACGCCAATCCGTGAGTTCATGCAAGCGAGACCCGCGCCCACCAGCTAAAATCAACGCATAGGTTTCACGAGTTAAATTACTGATATAACGAACATTAGACATAGGCTCTTACTCCGAAATCGGCAAACTGATTGCCCATAAATGGCTTATCGATACGGCAGACACTGCCATACTCCCCTGAGTATTTCTCACTTGCATTCCCCATTCCTTCCATTGATTGCTGCATTCCTTTCAAACACTTAACGCTTATACTCATCCGCTATAACAAGAGACTTATAACCAAGAGCCCAACCCTTACAGTTTCCAAATTTCATCGCGATAACCTGCGATCGTCACATCACTCGAAAAACGTCCACTGGCGGCGGTATTGCGAATACTCATCTGCGTCCAAACCTGCGGATCTTTATAGGCCCGCGCCACGGCTTCTTGCACGACTCGGTAACTGTCAAAGTCGGCGGCCGTCATCCATTGATCGTCGCTACTTTCGATGGCGGCAATAATGGGATCGAAAATCCCCGGCTCCAGCAGATTGAAGTGACCACTTTTGAGTAACTTCATCACCTCAGATAACGCCGGTGAATCATCAATAATACTGCGTGGATGATAGTGACTACGTACCTGCGAGACCTGCTCCGCATTGAGTCCAAACAGGAAGAAGTTCTCAGAGCCCACTTCCTCTAACATCTCGATATTGGCGCCATCCATAGTGCCGATTGTCAGGGCGCCGTTCATCATGAACTTCATATTGCCCGTGCCCGATGCCTCTTTGCCCGCGGTTGAAATTTGCTCGGACAAATCAGTCCCCGGACAGATTTTTTCCATGGCGCTGACGTTGTAGTTTGGTAAGAAAGCAAAGCGTAGGTAAGGCGTCACCATAGGATCGGAATTGACCATATGAGCAACATTGCTGGCGAGCTTGATGATCAACTTAGCCATAAAGTAACCGGGCGCCGCTTTACCGCCGATCAATACACAACGTGGCACCATGTTTTCGGTGTGGCCTTGCTGGATCTGATGATAGAGATGAATCACATGCAATATGTTGAGTAACTGACGTTTATATTCGTGAATACGCTTCACTTGCACGTCAAACAGCATAGCCGGATCGAACTCAACTCCACATTCCTTAACAATCATCTTAGCCAGCAAAGCCTTGTTGGCTTGCTTCACATCACGCCATTTTTGGATAAACGCATTGTCCTGTGTGAGGGCATTGAGCGCCGTTAACTGGCTTAAGTCTGTCACCCATTCTTGACCTAAATGGGCGGTCAGTAACTTAGCTAAGGCAGGGTTACAATGGGCAAGCCAACGTCTTGGCGTCACACCATTAGTGCGGTTATTAAACTTATGCGGCCACAACTCATAGAAATCCTTAAACAACCCAGATTTGAGTAGTTGCGTGTGTAAACCCGCGACACCGTTGACCGAGAAACTCGCCACAATCGCCAAATACGCCATACGCACATGGGGATGTGGACCATCTTGAATAATTGACATACTCGCCAATTTCTCACTATTTCCTGGCCAATGGTGGGCGACTATATCTAAGTAACGGGCGTTGATTTCATAAATGATTTCTAAGATGCGTGGCAGCATTTGCGCCATCATACGCACGGGCCAACGCTCTAGTGCTTCAGGCAACAGGGTATGGTTAGTGTAAGCCATGGTCTGACTGGTAATAGCCCATGCACTGTCCCATTCCAAACTGTATTCGTCGATCAATAACCGCATCAACTCAGGCACGGCAATGCTAGGGTGAGTGTCATTCAACTGCATGACATTTTTAGCGGCAAACTGCGTAAAATCATGACCATGACGACTCACCCAACGTTTGAGTAAATCCTGCAAGCTAGCGGAGGATAAAAAGTATTGCTGACGTAATCGCAGCTCTTTGCCGTTCTCGCTCGCATCATTTGGATAGAGCACCATAGTGATCTGCTCGGCCAAGTTTTTACGGGCCACGGCTTCCGTGTAGTCGCCTTGGTTAAACTCAGCTAAATCAAAATCATCGGTCGCTTCAGCCTTCCACAATCTCAGGGTATTTACCCGCCCATTGCGATAACCGGGAACTGGCATGTCATAGGCGACGGCGAGCACATCTTGGGTTTCAACCCAAATAATGTGCCGACGGCCTTGTTTATCGACATAGGATTCAGTGTGGCCAAAAAAAGGCACAATCACGTTGTGGGTAGGGACACGCACTTCCCACGGATTGCCTTCGCGCAACCAACGGTCAGGGCGTTCAACTTGGTAACCGTCGACTATCTTCTGGGCGAACATGCCATATTCGTAACGTATGCCATAGCCTGTCACTGATAAGTCCATGCTGGCGCAGCTATCGAGGAAACACGCGGCTAATCGACCTAGGCCGCCGTTGCCTAAACCGGCATCATGTTCGGCCTCTTCTAACTCTTCTAACGATACCGCATAGTTGCTCAAGGCATCACGGCTATCTTGTTGCAAATCTAAACTCAGTAGTGCATTACCTAGTGCACGGCCCATCAAAAATTCAAGGGATAAATACGCCACTTGCTTGCGCTTAAAATGGCTGTCATCCACTCGAGTCTGACGCCAATTGTCTAGCATCTGTTCTTTCACGCTGTAAGCTAACGCTTGAAATAATTCGCAGCTCACGCCTTCGCCACGGCTGAGTCCATAACGTAAATGGCGCTCAAAGGAAGCGGGCAAAGCATCGCAGGGTTCACAAGGCTCAGCGGCTTTAGACTTAGTCTGACGCTTAGCGGGCGCCTTCTTGCTCGCTGCTTTTGACTGAGCTAGTGTTACTGGTTTTTCGCTGGTATTGGGGCTCAGCTCGCTTTTGTCACTCATAGTTAATTCCTTCATTTCCTATAAAATCAGCATGAAAAAGCATGAGACTACGATCTTGCAGTAAGTATCGCGTCGCAGAGATCTGAACATCCAGCGGCTCAGTTTGGGTATGAATAAGGCATTGCCACGGACTCAAGTGCTCGAAAGTCGGCAGGGTAAAAGCGAGAGGATTGTCGTCGGCATTAACCATCAACAGCAAAGCTTGCTGCTTGCCTTGATCTTCTAAATCACCGGAAAGCACCACAGACAAACTGCGGCACATAGATTCGGTCCACAAGCTCTTGGTCATTTGTTCACCTTGGCGACTAAACCAATCTAATCGAGTACCAATATCGGCTAAGGATTCAGCCAATAACTGTTCGTGAATGAAGCGCTTAGCACATAACAGCGGGAAACGTTTGCGCAGGGCGATAAGCTGCTGAGTAAAGGCTAACAGCTCAGTGTCCATGCCCTTTGCCGACCAATCAAACCAGTTCAGTTCATTGTCTTGGCAATAGGCATTATTGTTACCTTGCTGGGTGCGGCCCGTTTCATCGCCGCTCAACAACATAGGCACACCTTGGGATAAAAATAGCGTAGTCAATAAGTTACGTTGTTGACGACTGCGAAGTGCCAGAATTGCGCTATCTTCGGTTTCCCCTTCAATCCCATAATGATGGCTGAAGTTTTCTTGGTGACCGTCGCGGTTATCCTCCCCATTTGCCAAGTTATGGCGCTGGGTATAACTCACTAAGTCTTTAAGGGTAAAACCGTCGTGACTGGTTAAAAAATTAAGACTAGTCGCAGGTGGACGGCCACTGTGTTCAAAAAAATCCCCCGAGCCGTGAAAACGCCGAGCAAATTCGGGCAACATGCTGTGATCGCCGCGCCAAAAGCGGCGCATAGTGTCTCTATATCTGTCGTTCCATTCACTAAAAGCCACGGGGAAATTGCCCAATTGATAACCGCCAGGGCCAATATCCCAAGGCTCAGCAATTAATTTCACTCGGCACAAAACAGGGTCTTGCAACAGCGCATCGAAGAAACCTGAGCCGGGATCAAAACCATAGGCTTCGCGACCTAAGCAAGCCGCCAAGTCGAAGCGAAACCCATCGACGCCCATGATTTCTACCCAATAACGCAGCGAATCTAGTACGAGCTGTAACATACGTGGATGATTGATATTTAAGGTGTTTCCGCAACCCGTATCATTAATATAAAAACGCTTATCATTCGGATGCAGACGGTAATAACTGAGATTATCTATGCCACGAAAACTAAAGGTCGGCCCAAGTCGACTCCCCTCGGCGCTGTGGTTATAGACCACATCGAGGATCACTTCGATACCTGCGCCGTGAAGTGCATCCACCATGGCCCGAAACTCACCAATGTTGTCGGATGATAGATAACTCGGCTCAGGGGCAAAAAAACCGATACTGTTGTAACCCCAATAGTTAGTGAGCTTTTTCTCGAGCAAAAATGGCTCAGTGAAAAAGGCCTGTACAGGAAGTAACTCGACACACGTCACCCCAAGTTCGGCCAAATAATCGATAGCCGGCTGAGTCGCTAAGCCCGCAAAGGTGGCACGTTTATGGGGTTCAATCTCAGGATGCACCGCCGTAAAGCCTTTAACATGCATCTCATAAATGATACTGCGCTCTAGAGGTTTGGGCTGAAACCTCGTCGCAAGGGGCTGAATCGACTGCTTGGCAGCTATCTCGATTAATGGACGAATGTCCACGACCTTGCATTTTGGCACATAGGCAGCGTTATCTAACTTGCTGAAAGATAAGTCTTCATCCATGTGGTTCAGCTCGTAACCATAGTTAGACTCATGGTCGCAATATTCACCGACGAGCTGGCGCGCATAGGGGTCGAGCAATAATTTATTGGGGTTAAATCTGTGACCAAGCTGAGGCTCATAGGAGCCATAAACGCGATAACCGTAGAGTTGCCCCGCCTTAAGCCCTTGCACAAACACATGCCAGATTTGCTGGGTTTGTTCAGTTAACGCAATACGCGCGACTTCTTGCTCGCCATTGTCATCAAATAAACATAACTCAACCGCTGTGGCGTTAGCTGAAAATAACGCAAAATTGACGCCATCGCCCTCAACATTAGCACCGAGCGGAAAAGGCTCACCTACCCCTAACGCCCATTTTTCGCTTTGAAATGGGTGTTTTTTAGCGTCAGGGTTGAGCTTAATATCATCAGCCGTGGGCTTTTGCATGCTAGTTCGCCTCAGCCAATCCGGTTAACGCAGGCCCTATCACTAGGCAACCCAAGGGTGGCACAGTGATCAGCGCGCTCTGCGCCATTCCTTGCCACGACAGCGGCTCAGCAACCACAGTGCCCGCATTACCTTGATTACTGCCACCATAAATCTGGCTATCGCTATTAAGATATTCGCGGTAATCCCCCGCCAAAGGCAAACCAATACGGAACCCAGTGTGCAATTGAGGCGTCATGTTGATGACAAACACTAACGGCGCATCACCTGCTAAACCGTAACGCACAAAGGTAAAGATGCTGTCGCGGCTATTCTCACAATCTAGCCAACTAAATCCTGCGCCCTCGTAATCCTGAACCGATAAGGCTGGCATTTTTTGATATAAGTGATTGAGATCTTTAAGCCAACGCTGGACGCCTTGGTGCGGCTCGTAAGCCAATAAGTGCCAATCTAAACTCTGGTTATGGTTCCACTCATTTCGCTGACCAAACTCGCAGCCCATAAAGAGTAATTTCTTACCTGGATGCCCCCACATAAAACCGTAATAGGCACGCAGAGTTGCAAATTTCTGCCAATCGTCACCGGGAATTTTATGCAGCAACGAACCCTTGCCGTGGACCACTTCATCGTGACTCACGGACAACATAAATTGCTCGGTATAGGCGTACATTAAACTGAAGGTCAATTGATGATGGTGGAATTGGCGGTAAAGCGGGTCACGACCCAAGTAGCTTAAGCTGTCGTTCATCCAGCCCATATTCCACTTAAAACCAAAGCCGAGACCTTGCTGATCCGTCGGCTTAGTCACCCCCGCAAAAGCGGTGGACTCTTCGGCAATCATGCAAATGCCGGGGAAAGCTTGGTACAAGCGTTGATTCAAAATTTGTAAGAAACTGATGGCCTCGAGATTCTCCCGTCCACCATAGGCATTAGGCAGCCATTGGCCCGGCTCGCGGCTGTAATCGAGGTACAACATAGAAGACACGGCATCGAGACGCAGGCCATCAAAATGAAACTCCCGCAGCCAGTAACAGGCATTACTTAACAAGAAACTGCGCACTTCACCGCGATCATAGTTATAAATCAAGGTATCCCAATCGGGATGTGTGCCCTTGCGAGGATCTTCATGCTCATACAAACAAGTGCCATCGAAACGCACTAAGCCGTGGGGATCCTTAGGAAAATGCGCCGACACCCAATCGAGGATGATACCAATTCCCGCCTGATGGCAGGCATCCACAAAGGCTTTTAACCCATTGGCATCGCCAAATCTGTGGGTCGGTGCATAGAGACCCACGGGCTGATATCCCCACGAACCATCGAAGGGAAACTCGCTGATCGGCATCAGTTCAATGTGGGTAAAACCTTGCTCCTTCACATAGGGAATAAGCTGTTCAATCAAGTCTTGATAATCAAGATATTGCTCGCCTTGCTCTCCCTTACGACGCCACGAACCTAAGTGCACTTCGTAGGCCGACATGGGCGCTTTATGCCAAGCAGTCGCCGCTCGCTTACTCATCCAAGCGGTATCATTCCAGCTATGGTGAGCTTTTTGGGGCACGATAGAAGCATTGTGGGGCGCGCATTCCATTTGGGTTGCCATAGGATCGGATTTAGTATGGCGCTCACCATTTTGATAAACCAAATCAAACTTATAGTGTGCACCTTCAGCCACATTGGGTAAAAATAGCTCCCATAAACCATTGGCAATATGTTGGCGCATCACATGGCGAGTATCGTCCCAATGGTTAAAATCTCCCACCACTGAAACCCGCTTAGCATTGGGTGCCCACACACAAAAATGCACACCTTCGACGCCTTGGGTTTGACGCCAGTTGGCCCCCAAAAATTCATAGGCGCGCTCGGCGCTGCCTTCACCAAACAGGTAAATATCGTCACTATTGAGCAGGGAATCAAACTGATAAGGGTCGACTATATCTAACTGACACAGGGGATATTCCACCCGTAGCAAGTAGAGAAACGGCTTGACGCGTCGTCCCAGAGTGCCGGCGAACAGTCCCTGCTCGTTGACTTTGTCCAGACTCGCTACTTTGCGGCCATCTTTAATGCTGATCACATCTACACTGAGGGCATTGCGTAAAAAACAACGAACAATTAATGCCTTACCCTCGTTGTCACTGTGCATACCCAAGAGCGAAAAAACATCAGTGTATTGACCATTAAGTAGGGCGACGTCGGCACCATCGTAGAAATAGGCATTGGCTTGAGTCATCATTTTTCTTCCGTTTATCAGTCAATTAAACTTGCAAATTGGCACTCTTTACCCACATCCCCCCTAATAATCTCATCTTTAGGGATGGCATAATGTGGTGCGACTTAGGCAGCCTTTCGCTGGTGCTAGATTTAGCTCGGTAGCTGTCTCGCCACAGCGATATTTTGTAATCGCTGCAGTATCTCTGGCGAAGTCGACACTTGCGTTAAATTCAGCGGCAGGCGACGCTGCCAATTTGGATATTCGAGCCAAGTACCGGGAATGTTCACCGCATGGCGATCGGCTAATAAATCGCACAGTTGCACGCTGTATAGCGCACTATTGCCGCGAGCTCCTAAGGTCATCCAAGCCGTGAGTAAGGTTTGAATATCGAGTTCGGCTATCGTCACATCGGCTAACAGACCTTGAGCGACTAACAGTGAAATGAGTTGCTGCTTTTCATGTTCACGCCCCGCGAGCGCCTCGCCTAGCTGCTCGTCAGTTTCAAACAGGGATAACTGTCGACGCAGGTGTAAATCGCTGCCACACCACCAAGCCACTAAAGTCGGCACATCGTGGTTCGCCAGCATCATTAAGCTTTGGGACTTATATTGATCCGGTGATTTAAAGCCTTGATGGTCTTTGCAGAAATAGAACAACTCGTTGGAATAAATGCCAGAAGTGTAGAGACGATGAATAATGTCAGGTGGCACCAGTCCTAAATCTTCGCCAATCACCACACAGCGAGCACGTTGGCTCTCAAGGCAAACGATGGCAAGCAAGGTTTCGACGGGATAATACACATAGGCACCGTGACCGAGTTGCTTATCCAGCGGCCACCACCAGAGTCGCAGTAAGCCCATCACATGATCGATACGCAAGGCACCACAGCTTTCCATATTGGCTCGGATCAAGGCGATAAAATGGCTGAAATTATGTTGTTTTAACTTCACCGGATCGAGTGGCGTTAAACCCCAATTTTGTCCTTGGGGTGCAAAGGGATCGGGCGGTGCACCTATGCTGGCATTCAAACAAAACTGCTCGGCATTGGCCTGCACTTCACTGCCGTGCAGCGCTGCACCAACGGCCAAATCACGGATCAATCCCAACCCCATCCCCACCTCTTTAGCTTTTAGCTGACAGAGGTGTAACTGCTTTTCAGCAACAAATTGCAGGTAAAGATAGAAACCTTCCTCTTGCACAAACGCTTTAGGACTACGTAAATATTCCGCTTGAGCAAACTCTTGTAGCCCACTGCCCTGCTCACGTACAAACTCATGGAATCTTTGCGCTCTGGGCGTGTCGTTCGCCAGATGCGTATCACAAAAAACGCGATATAACTGCTCAAAGGCACGGTATTTCAGCTCACTGACTTTTGGATAATCGAGCCAATTATCACGATTCAGTAAGGCGATAGCCTCTACCCAAGTAGCGCTTAAAAATTCAGTGGCAAGAGCTTGGTATTCAGGAACGCTTTGTAATTGAATATAAAGAGGATTAAGTCTGCGGCGATCGCACGGACTATAGGGACTCGGATGCTCTGGCGCCGCGATATCGAGGGCATGCAAGGGATTGAGTTGAATAAAATCCGCGCCCTGCGCCGCCACCAGTCCGATCAGTTGTTCTAAATCACCAAAGTCGCCAATGCCCCATTGGCTCTCACTGCGCAAACTGTAGAGTTGAACGCTGATCCCCCAAGGTTTATGGCGTTTACCTTGGGCGACAGCCGTGAGTACGCCTTGGTAGGCGGCCCGCGGCGCCACCATTAAGGTGCCAGAGAACAAAGTGCTGATATCAGCTTCTGCCGTCACACTGCTCTCTAGCGCCAAGCTTGCCGCTTGTGCACTTGTCGATAGGGCATGTTTTAAGCTTAAGGCTATGCGATGAAAGCCCAAACCTAACATAGATAAATCACTCGCATTTTTGTCGGCTGCATGCGCAAATGAGTCTTGGTTTTTTGTAAATGCAGGGTTGTTAGTGAACTCTTGGCTGCTCAGGAAATAGGACGCTAAATTCACCGCTTCAGTCTCGGCGGGCATTAAGTTGTCAGGGGAAGCTTGGGTCTTGGCCTCAGCTAAATCGAGGCGTGCGAATCCCAGTTGCGTAAGATCAAGGCGATAGTGTAGATAAAGCGTTTGTTCAATGCGGTAATCGCCAATGGACTTAAGCGCCGAGAAAGGCACATCGAATACGATGGACTCACCCTGTTCACATTCAATCGCCACACTCAGATCTGAGGTGTAGGTTTCCGGTAAACAAAGGCTTATCCAAGGTTCATCCACAAAACACCAATGGAATTCAGGTAGCACCTGAGTCCAAGGACGGGCATCCAGTAGATCAATTTGCGACGCGATCAGTGCTTCGGTCAATACCGCATCGACACAGGTCAGCCCAGCATCACTCGATAACGCTTCTGTAGCAGGAGTATCAATGGCAGTCCCTGCCACGCTGTTTTTTTCCTGTAACATACAGGTCAAGATACCTTGCCTGTCTACCTCGGAAATATGGATATTTTGGCCAAAACAATCAGTAAATTCTGCTCCAACTCCCCGCAAATACAGCAACTTTTCCAGCCCCATATTTTGTCGCCCCCGCGACCGCTCATCCATAGCTTTAGATATACAGTAACCATGCCAACGAAAAGTAACAAGAAGATGACATAAATATTTCAGAGAAATAACAAAAAACATTTTCAAAAAATCAGTAACTTACTAGAAGCACTCAGTTAAGTTGGCGCTCAGTAGCTATCAGGATATAAAGAGTGGAATGCACTAAATTGGGGCATGCGTTCAGCAAGAGGGCAAGCATGGCTCCTAAAGCATGCAATAAGTGAAGAGCAAAGGGATAGAAATAACATGACAAGCGTAAGTCATTTTTATGTCATTGCGTTCAGACTAATACTAACAAATACGTCAGGTGGCATATTAACCACAGATATCAGTGCAACACTTTGTATCAATTGCATTTTATAACTTGAACAGCCTATCTCTCCTCTGTCAACATCTCGTCTCGCTACAGCATAGAAACATAATAACAACATTAAATTCATGGAACCTGATATGCCCTCGCATATACGCCAGTGGCTCAAGCCCATGGAATGCTAAAGCAAAAACACCCCAATGATGATTGAGAATAAGGATATGAAATGAAGAAGTTATCAGGATTACTATTTGTCGGCTGCATTGCCTTGACGGGTTGTGAAGGAAGTACAGATGGTGATTTAACGCCGACGCCACCGACGCCCGATCCCACGCCGCCAGCCTTAGCTGCGGATGTGTGTTATTTAATGAAAACGACGAAAGGCGATATCACACTTGCCATTGACTTAACTAACATGCCAATCACAGGTAAAAACTTTAAGCAGTATGTTGATAAGTCTTTCTATAACGGCACCTTATTCCATAGAACCATCAATAACTTTATGATCCAAGGCGGCGGTTTTACCACTGGTCTCAAAAGCAAACCGACCAGTGCCTCAATCAAGAATGAAGCCGCAGTCGGTATTAGCAACAAACGTGGCACTATTGCGATGGCAAGAGCAAATGCACCTGATACCGCTGCCTCTCAGTTCTTTATCAATGTATTAGATAATCCACATCTAGACGCGTCAGCGAGTAGTTATGGTTATGCAGTATTTGGCAAAGTGGTTGACGGCATAGAGGTGGTAGATCAAATCAGCATAGTCCCAACAAAAAATATCGAAGGCTTCCAAGACACACCAGTACAAGAGATCCTCATCAATTCAATAACAGAAACAAGCTGCCCTTCTGCCTGATCTAACGCTTAATCGGCTAAAAGCAAAAAAGCACTGAGAATTCAGTGCTTTTTTATCTTATAACTTTAGTCGTTGAAAAAACGAAACTTACTCATCCCCTTGGATCTTCCCCACCAAGAGCATAGGCGCCGCATCAATTTTATCGGCGTCCATCATAGTCGCGATACGCTCAACGGCTGAGAGCAATTGACTCTGCTCCCATTCTTCAAGATTCTGATAACGCTTAATAAAATGATCCTGTAACGGTTTAGGTGAGTCCTGTAACAGTGCTCGGCCCGCATCGCTAAGGTATAAATGCACCTTACGTTTGTCAGTCTCACTGCGCAAACGGATCACTAAACCACGGCCCTCGAGACGATCGATAATGGTCGTCACAGTCGCAGGGCTCAACGTGATCTCTTTCGCCACAGTTTTCGCCAATGGCGCATCCAATTGGGCGATTTTTTGCATCACCATCAATTGCGGCCCAGTTAAGCCTGAGTGTTTGTTCAGCTGGCGAGAATGAATGTCGATAGCGCGTATTACTCGACGCAGCGAAATGAGTAGTTGTTCGTACTTTTCCATAATGTCCCGTCCCAGTTGTCCAGTGCACCTTACCAGAAAGCGCGACTGAACTCACCAAGAGGAGGCACTTTTATGGTAAAAGTCCCTTATATTACAACATGAATTGACGCGATACCGACAACACTAGGCGCTCGTCACTGGTATCTAAGTTCATGCTGGTATCTTCAGCGGCAAGGCTGAAATCAAAGCCGCTCCAGCTGGTCATATAGGCAACGCGATAGTGATTAAAGGATTTACCGCCATCCCATGACCATTTGTCTTCATCGAGTGACGTCGAGCGGTCAACACTGAAGCGAATATCATGGCCTTCGGCAACGCTAATCGTATGGCCGAGCAACATAGTGTAATGTCCGCCGCCCAACCCAAAGTAGTCCCATGTGTAGGTTAACTTAGCTTCAGAGTGGCCAAGGGAAGTGTCGTAACCCAGCTTGCTATACAGCTCAGGATAGTTGTACTCATCGGAGAAGGAATCACCGTGGTAGGTGTAATAGGCCAGCCCGACATCGAGACTCAGTTGCTTGTTAAGCTGAAAGTACTTACCCGCATAGGCATCGAGCTCTAACCAAGTGTCATCGCTGCCACCAAAGTCGACGTTCGAGGTAAAGCCGCCCACGTACCATCCCGAATCAAAACCGTAATCCAAACTGCCTTGCAGTGCTGGGCCGTTGTCCGTTTGGCTGACACCGTTAAAAGTGTAATCCGACGTCGCCGTCACAGTGGCCGATAATCCGGCATTCGCAGCAGTCGACATCAATAAAAATCCGCCGGCGACAAGATAAAAACATTTTGATTTCATTATTAATTTTTCCATTAGTTAGCTAGCTCAATTTTAGTAAAGTCGATTTTGTTCTCTTTTGGCGAGCGCTCAATGGCACGAACTGTTTGCAATTGCGTCATCATGATGTAACCAAAACAGCTAAAGATCAGGCCCAGTGCGATTGCACCAACCCATTGAATTTGAAGAAAGTCTAATTGAAAGAGTAATGTCAGACTGCAGAGCAATACTAAGTTAAAGCTGACATATTTAAGCTTGCCTAAACGCTCAATCGTCAGATTAAGATTGTCGGTATACAGGCGTACCAGTGAGTCGAGTGAGTTAATCACAAAGGTCACCCCTACAATCACCATCGCCAGATTATAGAAGCCCGAGGTATCTAACCCATTGGCGCTGTAGTAATAAAGCACGGTGAACCAGATAGCGATGGGGATAGACGGAAACACCATCATGGCCAGCAGCACTTGATAGGTTTTCATCCCGCCGACAAAGCGCGAGGTAAATTGACCAATCATAATGCTCCACGCAAACCACCAGAACAGATAAAACTCATGGTAGTCGTTGATGGGTAACACAAAATGTTGAATATTGCCGAAGTAGTCGCCCAGCATGGCAAAGGTCGTAAAGAACTCGCCCACACTTGAGTCAGCCGATAAAAATGCACTGGCCCACATCATGGCAATCAAGCCTAAAAATAACCAAGTGCTGGCTAAGCTCAAAATACGCACATAACGTATGCTGGTGCTGGAATACACAGCCGCGGCAATCACCAAAAATACGATTAAATAAAAGCTACCGACTATGGTTTCGCCATCACCTAATTCGGGTAAGTACCAGGGCAAATTGCTTAATAACAAATAGGCGGTAAAGGCACAGGTACCAATAA
Organism: Shewanella sp. SM20; assembly: GCF_025654545.1. Lineage (NCBI taxonomy): Bacteria > Pseudomonadati > Pseudomonadota > Gammaproteobacteria > Alteromonadales > Shewanellaceae > Shewanella > Shewanella sp. SM20. The sequence goes on from NZ_JAKKRK010000010.1 coordinate 68,840, forward strand.
TCACGATATTATTGATGAACTTGACCAAAGGAATGTCGAAGAACTTCACCCTAGGTTCAATCACACAAAAATAGAAGCAGGTTAAAAAGTAGAAACCCCAAATTAAGAAGGCCCAAAAGCCAAACTCAATCGCCAGCGGATTGGTAAAGCCGTACTCGGGACTCGCCGCCACATTGGCATAGCCGGCAAACTCGGTCAGCGGAAACATGATCAAGCCGACATCAAGGCCAGAGGTGAACAGAATCGCGATAAAGGTAAACGTACGCACAGGCGTCACACCGATACAGCGAATGTTACCCCAGCGATAAATCACAAACGCAATCGCGGCAAAAGTGAACAGTATCCCTGCGGATAATAACCAGGTCATAGGATGCACTCCGTCCCAGTCGATACTGGATATAAGTAGGCATGAGGATATGAATCCATAAAATGTAACTCCATGTTTTTATTTAATAATAAAAAACTGAATCATTTTTAAAGGCAGCGCTCTGCCCTCAAGCCTTAAATATCGCTACTTAAAAAGCGCTCTGCGATAGTTAAACCCTGATAGATGTTCAGTCGTGAAAGTGATCATTTGCACACTCACTGCGGGCTGACCGACCCTTTAGATAAAATGAATCATGACCCTTATTTTGAGTAATCAATTAATGAGTTTTGAGTCATCAATTAATGAGTCACTTCAAAATTGAAGCCGCCAGCCCATCGATAAGACGGACCGAGCAGGCATGTTGTGCACTTATGGCGTTAACTTGCGCCGTTAACTTGTCGCAGTGCTTCTTTGTGTGGTTTGCCAAGCGTCGGCAACCACAACGGCGGAATCTGCTGGCGCTAACATCTCAGCCTCTAAAATCATATCCGCAGCGCGCTCAGCCAACATGATGGTCGGAGCGTTCAAATTGCCGTTTGGGATAGTCGGGAAAATAGAAGAATCCACTACCCGTAAATTCTGCAAGCCGTGCACGCGGGTTTCAGGATCCACTACCGCCATCGCATCTGTGCCCATCTTGCATGAACAAGAAGGATGATAAGCACTCTCAACCGATTGACGCACAAAGGCATCGATTTGCGCATCGGTTTGCACTTGTGTGCCGGGTTGAATTTCCTCACCGCGATACTCATCGAATGGCGCTTGATTGATGATCTCACGGGTTAAACGCACGCAGGCTCTAAAGCCTTCAATATCATCGGGATGCTGTAAATAATTGAACTGGATCTTAGGTGGCGCTTTAGGATCTGCCGACACTAAGGTCACGGCACCACGGCTTTTAGGCTTGTTATGGCCTACATGTACCTGAAAACCATGACCCGCAAAGGCTTCTCTACCATCGTAACGCATGGCCGCAGGTAAAAAGTGGTACTGCAAATCTGGCCACTCGAGACCCGCTTTTGAGCGAATAAAACCACAGGATTCAAAGTGATTTGTGGCCCCTAGGCCAGACTTATCTAAGATCCACCGTGCACCGATTAAGAACTTGCTGAAAGGATCTAACTTGCCATTGAGTGAAATCGGTTTAAGGCATTTGAATTGGAAATAAAACTCTAAATGATCCTGTAAATTCTGACCAACACCGGGCAGCTCATGTTGTAACTCGACCCCTGCATCGGCCAATACTTGGGGATCGCCAATGCCTGATAATTGCAGCAAATGCGGCGAACCTATTGAGCCAGCAGCTAAAATCACTTCTTTATTACAACGAATATCTTCAACTTTGCCTTTGTGCTCAATGCGAACGCCAACGGCCGCTTGCCCTTCCAATAACACTTTATGCACTAAAGTGTGGGTCAACACGGTAAGGTTACGTCTGGCCATCGCCGGGCGTAAATAGGCATTAGCGGTAGACCAACGCACGCCTTTTTTGACCGTCATGTGCATAGGGCCAAAACCTTCTTGCTGCGCTGCATTATAATCGGCGGTCGATAAATACCCCGCCGCGATGCCCGCATCCACAAAGGCTTGGTACAAGGGGTTTTGCATTTGATTGCCGTTATTCACGCCTAACGGCCCAGACTCACCGCGATACTCATCACCACCAAAGGCCCAGGTTTCCGCCTTCTTAAAGTACGGTAAGCAGTGGCTGTAATCCCAATCGGTCGCCCCTTGCGCCTGCCACTCATCAAAGTCCCTGGCATGACCACGGACATACACCATGCCGTTGATCGAGGATGAACCGCCAAGCACCTTGCCCCGAGGGCAATGCATCTTTCGATTATCTAAATATGGCTCAGGCTCAGTTTCAAACTGCCAAGCATATTTAGGGCTGTTCATCGGAATTGATAACGCCGTCGGCATTTGAATAAAGATGCTCTTATCGCTACCACCGGTTTCTAATAACAGCACTTCGTTTTTAGGATCCTTTGACAAGCGATTGGCGAGCACACAACCCGCTGATCCTGCACCAACTATGATGTAGTTATAATATTTTTGCTCTAATGACTGAGTCAAAATGCCTCCTTAAAATGGGCTTTCTAAGGGCTGCAGACCCACATAAACGGCTTTAACTTGGGTGTAATGCTTGAGTGTCTCGCTACCGTTTTCACGGCCAATGCCCGACAACTTATAGCCACCCACAGGCATTTCGGCTGGCGAGGCACCATAGGCATTGATCCAGCAAATACCCGCCTGTAACTGATGAATGACCCGGTGAGCACGGCTGATATCTTGGGTAAACACCCCAGCGGCCAAGCCCATAGCGGTATTGTTTGCTCGAGCAATCACTTCGGCTTCATCTTTAAAGGTAAGCACGGACATTACAGGGCCAAAGATTTCTTCTTTACAGATGCGCATCTCGTCGGTGCAATCGGTGAAAATCGTCGGGGCGACGAAGTAACCATTGGGAGCATTTTCAGGTGTTAATGCTGTGCCACCGGTGAGCAGCGTTGCGCCGTCATCGATACCTTGCTGAATATAATCGAGCACTTTTTGCTGGTGATCTTTGGAGATCAAGGCGCCAAAGTTAGTCTCTGGCGCCATAGGATCGCCCACCACAATATTGGTTTGAGTACGCATAAGCAGTTTTTCGATAAAGCGTGGATAAACTGACTCATGGACAAACACCCGCGTCCCATTAGTACAGACTTCACCTTGGGTATAGAAGTTACCGAGCATGGCACCTGAAACGGCATTATCGATATCGGCATCATCAAACACGATCAGCGGTGATTTACCGCCGAGTTCCATAGTGACGTCTTTTAATGAACTTGCCGCCGCGGCCATGACTTTCTTGCCAGTACCGACTTCGCCCGTGAAGGACACTTTGGCAATATCCGGATGCCCCGTTAACCAAGCGCCAACCTTGCCATCGCCCATTACGACGTTAAATACGCCATCAGGTAAACCCGCCTCACTTAAGAGTTGCGCTAATTTCAGTGCGCCAAGCGGCGTTTCTTCCGAAGGTTTAAAAATCATCACATTGCCGCTAGCTAAGGCAGGTGCGGCCTTCCAACAGGCGATTTGCAATGGATAATTCCACGCGCCAATGCCAGCACAAATGCCTAAGGGCTCGCGGCGGGTGTAATAAAAATCCCCACCGACTTGCTGCTGCGCGCCTTCAAGCCCTGGGGCAATATGGGCGAAAAATTCGATAGCATCTGCGCCTGTGACCACATCAACCACTGAGGCTTCTTGCCAAGGTTTACCTGTGTCGCGCACTTCGATTGCCGCGAGTTCATCATTACGAGCACGCAATAATGCGACCGCCTTTAACAGAATGCGACTGCGTTCAGTGGCGCTCATGGCAGACCAAATCGCAAAGCCTTTTTTGGCGCTCTCGATGGCCGCTTGCTGAATTTTTTCATCGGCCACTTGCACTCGATACGCCAATTGCCCAGTAGCAGGATTGACGACGTCGAAGGTTTCGCCGCTGTCGTTAGCGAGCAGCTGACCCGCAATAAAGTTGTACTGTACTTCTACTGACATGTTTTGACTCCATGCTGCTTTATCACATTGTGGATAAAGGTTTTGCATAATTTTTCGGCCTGAACAAAATCCTGCTCAGGGGTTTCACTTAAGGCGCTGCGTAACCAGAATCCATCGATCATCGCCGCCGTTTGCTTAGCAGCCATCAGGGCAAACTCTTTGGGCAACACGTGCCGAAAGGAAAAATGTAAGTTGCTGTATAAGCGGCGACTATTGATATTCTGCAAACGGGCTAACTGGGGATCGTGGACGGCCTGTGCCCAAAAACTCAACCAAGTGTGAGTGACATTTCGCGAGCGCTGTAACTCGGTAAAATTCGCTTCAACTATCATCATTAAGCGCTCTATTGGCGCCAACACTTGTCCTTGGATTCGATTGAGCAACGCTTGCTTTAACTGCTCAAGCAAGTGGCGCAGCGTCGCTTGGATCAAGCCCTGCTTACCACTGAAATAATGACTGATGATCCCCGACGACATCCCCGCCAACTGACTAATGCTGTTGATGGTCGTGTGCTGCAATCCATGCAAGGCAACCGATGCTAATGTCGCATCGATAAGCTGCTGTCTGCGTATCAATTTCATGGCGGTTTTAGGCATAAATACTCAAGGAATAACCACTCTCTCAATACTCTGAACGACGTTAATTGAACGTTCAATTAACAATCATGATAATGATTAGTGATGTAACTATCAACCTAAAATAGCACAGTGACAAAGCTCAAAAGTTAGTTATTTAAAAAAGAATTAATCTGTAAAAACAAGATAAATTTATAGATTTCTTTGACTTACGGCCCTACCACAACCACAGCAGCACGCATAAATTAATATTAGATATCAAACTAATTAATTGGAGTTAATGCTACAAATGAGAGTATTCATGAGGTTTAACCACTGTTAGATTTAACAATTGAGCCGTCAAACTCTGGATAAAAAGTGGGATAAAAAGTAAACGAAAAATGCACAGAAATGATGCATCACCAGGGGCGCTAACAACGCTAAAAAAACCATATCGTACGCCAACACTAATACCCGTCATAAAAGTCCGAAATTTAGTTACCCAGTTCCAACTTTAGTGGGAAATTACCCCCAGATAAGCGCCGAACTCGATCAAGCTCACACTTTCACTACCTCCAAATTGGTAGCTTGATCACCAGAAAAGAACACAACTTAATCTTTACAAGCAAATAGGTGGATTTTATGGCTGCTAAATTTTTTATTCCTTCTGTCAACGTATTAGGCCAAGGCGCAGTGGATGATGCTATCGGTGACATCAAAACCTTAGGCTTTAAACACGCACTCATAGTGACAGATAAACCCTTAGTCAAGATTGGCTTAGTGGGTGAAGTGGCCGAAAAACTCGGTCAAAATGGTATTACCTCCACCATCTATGATGGCGTACAACCTAACCCAACAGTGACGAACGTCGAAGCGGGTTTAGCCCTGTTAAAAGCCAACAAGTGTGACTTTGTGATTTCACTCGGCGGCGGATCACCCCATGATTGCGCCAAGGGTATCGCCCTTGTTGCCACCAATGGCGGCAGCATTAAGGATTACGAAGGGTTAGATCAATCCGCAAAACCACAGTTGCCGTTAGTGGCCATTAATACGACGGCAGGTACTGCCAGTGAAATGACGCGCTTTTGTATCATTACCGACGAAGCCCGCCACATTAAAATGGCGATTGTCGATAAGCACACCACGCCTTTGCTGTCGGTCAACGACCCTGAGTTAATGCTGAAAAAGCCTGCGAGCCTCACGGCCGCAACCGGTATGGATGCACTGACTCACGCAGTTGAAGCCTATGTGTCTATTGCAGCTAACCCGATCACCGACGCCTGTGCGATCAAGGCCATGGAATTGATTCAAGCTAACTTAGTCAACGCAGTTGAAAACGGTCAAGACATCAACGCCCGTGAACAAATGGCCTACGCCCAGTTCTTAGCGGGTATGGCGTTTAACAATGCCAGTTTAGGTTATGTGCATGCGATGGCGCACCAATTAGGCGGTTTCTACGATCTGCCCCACGGCGTGTGTAACGCTTTGCTGCTGCCCCATGTGCAGGAATACAACGCCCAGGTCGTCCCTGCGCGCTTAAAAGACATTGCCAAGGCTATGGGCGTGGATGTGTCTGCGATGACAGATGAACAAGGTGCCAGTGCGGCGATAGCGGCAATCAAAAAACTGTCTGTTGCGGTTAAGATCCCTGAAAACCTGACCTTATTAGGCGTGAAAGCGGAAGATATTCCAACACTTGCGGATAACGCGTTAAAAGATGCCTGTGGATTCACCAATCCAAAACAAGCGACCCATGCGGAGATCTGTCAGATCTTCACTAATGCGCTGTAATTGTGCGCTGTAAGCGCCATACCTTACCAATCGCAAGTTAGCACACAACAATCGTGCGCTAACTTGCTGGATAACGACTTATTGTCCTGCTAGTGCGTAAACACGACTTCATCCTCCAATGAATTCGTTTTAGGCTCCAATAGTGCACAGATTATTGCTGCACTATTGGGGCCTTTTTTACACCTGTATCAACAAGATGGCGAGGTAAGTTGCTATCTTAAAAATTGAGTAACAAAAACCAACATAAAACTCAGTGTCTATGCACCTTTGCACTGACAAAACACTCACAAATCTGCATATTCAAGAAGAAAGGATCTGAACCTCAAATATTCATAGCAAAATGATATAAAAAACGTGATCTCTGTGGGTTACAGACTGTTACAGATCCGATAAGATGGCCCCAGTTCGCTTTTTCCCTGCAAAAGATGAAGCCAGCTGAGAGGCCCGTTCTAACGAATGGGCCTCTGTCCATTCTGCCTTCTGCGTTTCCTCTACGACAACTTATGCTGCCACTTACTCATATAGCTCCCATCAAAGTTTAATTAACCTATTTACTCCGCTGTTCGCTCTTTTTATCAATAAGACTTACTGACGACCAAGTTGTTGCTTTATTAATCAGTAATTCAGCAAAAGCGAAACTTCACCCAAAACTGAGATCTAGCACAAAGTTATTGGCATAAAACTCATGCTAAATAGAGACATGACAGATTAAGTAAATGGTTAATTTTCATGCAGTAACTATCCTTCTCCGTCAAAAAACATCAAGGCTAAATAGACTTAATTAATGATTGACCGAATTCAAAAACGATGCCTATGATGGCAACAATATCCTCGAACAGGTAGGTACGCTATGACTGCAATCACCCATGTATATAACTACACAGTTAGATGTCCACATTACAAAGATCCTGAACATCCCGTTACTTGGTTAAATCATATTGAAATGAACCAGTCCTGTGAGATCGCGTTAAATCGCATCACTAAATGGCACGAGCTTTCTGGGGAAAAAACCTTCGAAACGAATAAGTTTGTGGTTCGTAAAGCCGAAAATGAAGATGCTTACTTCTCAATGCAGAGTGATAGACTCAAAAACGACGGCCATGCCTTAGTCACCTTTAAAATCTTTTTAGACGATTGCTGTGACGATGCGGCGCCTGAAGAAATCATGCAGCACCTGATTGAAGACTATCAACAACGCTTAGCCAAACTCGAATAATCTTTGCAGTATTATTTAGCGACCTTAGACGCCAGTGCGCAAAACGCCACTGGCGTTTTTATTTGTCGAGTTCGATAACTCAATCCACGACGTCATTTAATGCTCTTAGTTTCACTCACTCGGTTGATACTCGAACAGAAGCATTGCAACAGCGGCTCAGCAGATAATGTCGCCATAGCGTGATTCAGCTCAAGATCTGTTATATTGTCCCGAATGTCATTTTGCACAGTAAAAATGGCAAGGCCCAGTAAATTGAGTTACGAACTTAAATTGAGGATTGGCATCACAATGAATAAAGCGACGCTCATTATTATTCCTTTATTACTCGCTACATCCGCCTGTGCGGATTTAAAGGACGCAGGCCGTGCCATCGGCACAACGACTAAAGAAGTCACCACTGAGATAGGCCACGCGACTCGAGACACGACAAAAGCCATAGGTCATGCTTCACGGGATGCGGTCAAATCGGTAAAAGAAGATTTAACCAAAGACTAATGACAGTGACGCCTAGGCGTCACTGCTCATTTTAAGCATCTTATACATTTAAGCATCACGCATTTTAAGCGCCACGCCCCTTAAGCCGCATTCGCCCGAATACCATGGGGAACGGGCAATCCTTGGGCATTCACATGCACAAACACCATCTTATCTATACTCACCACTGGCGCCTGCGTCATCTTATTACGTACTTGACAGCTGACAGTAATCGAGCTGTGGCCGAGACTCACTAGCTCCAGACCAAACTCAATCACATCCCCTTGATGCGCTGGCGTCATAAAGTTGATTTCAGAAATCAACTTAGTCACATGACTTGTGCTCTTCATCTGGCAGGCAGCAAAAATAGCGGCCTCCTCATCTATCCAACTGAGCAACTGACCGCCAAACAGGGTATTTGCTGGATTTAAATGTTCAGGTTTAACTAAACGGCGACTGTAATATTTCATGGCGGTGACCTCAATGTGAATGCCAATAATCAGCTTTAATGCACTGTAACTTCCCGTAATATTCAGAGCATTATTCAGGCCACATTTGATAGTTATTAAATAACAATGAGATAGCAATAAGTTGCTGTAAAATAATCCGATTATTGCACCAAGCCGTATCAGAGTTGCACCATATTAATCAGCGCAATAGTGAACCAATAAGCAAAAAAATAGCGACTCATAGAGTCGCCAAACTAAGGCAAGCAAAAACTTACTGGGTAGGAAGTTAAGTCACAAAATTTGACTTAAAAACCCGCACAGCACATGTAGGCGAACTGCACGGGGGACAACAGCTGCAGAGCAGCTAAACACAGGCTTACGGGTAACACTCTTTCATACTCAACTCGAGATTTAAGCTGCAAGCTCGGTAACTCATCACAGTCCGCCCTTGCCCTCTATTTCGAGTTTTTAACCACGCCTCACCACATATATCAATGTAAGGCGTGCTGAGGAGTGATCCACAATCACAATGGATCATCCTAAGCGCTGCTTACTGCTTAAAACTGCTCTTCTTCGGTAGACCCAGTCAGTGCAGTCACTGATGAATGGCCACCTTGAATAACCGTAGTCACTTGGTCGAAATAACCTGTGCCCACTTCCTGTTGATGCGCGACGAAGGTGTAACCTTTCTTCGCTGCAGCAAACTCAACTTCTTGAACTTTCTCAACATAATGCTTCATACCTTCGCCACGAGCATAGTCATAAGCGAGGTCGAACATGTTGTACCACATGTTGTGGATGCCGGCTAAAGTGATGAACTGGTACTTGTAGCCCATGTCTGATAATGCTTGTTGGAAGCGCGCGATAGTGGCGTCGTCCAGATTTTTCTTCCAGTTGAACGAAGGCGAACAGTTGTAAGCAAGCAGCTGATCTGGGTACTGAGCATGAATCGCTTCAGCAAAAACACGCGCTTCTTCAAGATCCGGTTTTGCGGTTTCACACCAAATCAAATCCGCATACGGAGCATAAGCCAGACCACGAGAAATCGCTTGGTCAAGACCGGCTTTAACACGGTAGAAACCTTCATTGGTGCGCTCGCCAGTCACGAAATCACGATCGTATGGGTCGCAATCTGAAGTTAACAAATCGGCCGCGTTAGCATCGGTACGTGCGATAACCAGCGTATCGACACCGCTCACATCCGCCGCTAAACGTGCAGCAACCAGCTTTTGTACCGCTTCTTGGGTTGGCACTAATACTTTGCCGCCCATGTGGCCACATTTTTTCACTGAAGCTAACTGATCTTCAAAGTGAACACCGGCAGCGCCCGCGTCGATCATCGACTTCATCAGTTCGAAGGCATTTAATACGCCGCCAAAACCCGCTTCTGCATCAGCAATAATTGGCAGAAAGTAATCAACAAATTTTTCATCTTCTGGATTTACGCCATTGCCCCACTGAATTTGGTCGGCGCGACGGAATGAGTTATTGATGCGTGACACCACAGCTGGCACTGAGTTGGCAGGGTATAAAGATTGATCTGGGTACATAGTGCCGGCTAAGTTAGCATCGGCTGCCACTTGCCAACCTGAAAGGTAAATCGCTTCGATACCCGCTTTCGCCTGTTGTACCGCTTGACCACCCGTTAACGCACCCAATGAATTCACATAGCCTTTTTTAGCGCCACCGTTAACCAATTCCCATAACTTAGCAGCACCGCGCTTAGCGATAGTATTCTCAGGCACGATTGAACCGCGAAGCGCAACCACTTCTTCTGCGGTATAAGGACGACGCACGTTTTTCCAACGTGGGTTTTCTGCCCAATCTCTCTTGATTGCATCAATCTGCTCTTGACGTGAAGTCTGAGTCGTTGCCTTAGTCATAGTGTCGCTCCTTTATCTTTGATGTTGTAGCTATCATGAAACTGCCCCCCAGTTTCACTCTGCTAAATTGTTTGGTTGACGGTAGCCCCGCCACAGCTAAATCTGGTTTACCTAAAACGGTTCAAGCAAATGAGTTCATTCTAAGCTGTCAGCATTTCGTAACCGGGTAAGGTTAAGAAATCGACCAGCTCGTCGGAGGTGGTAATGTCTTCAAGCAACACCGCTGCTTGGGTGAATTTGCCATGGGTGAATCTGTCGCTACCCACTTCTTTTTTCACGTTCGACAGCTCTTCAACCAACATGTCTTTAAAGAGTTGTTTGGTCACTAATTTGCCGTTTGATAGCGACTTACCGTGTTGGATCCATTGCCAAATTGAAGCCCTAGAGATCTCAGCCGTAGCCGCATCTTCCATTAAGCCGTAAATGGGCACACAACCATTGCCGCTGATCCACGCCTCTAAATACTGCAGGGCGATACGAATGTTCAGACGCATCCCTTGTTCAGTGCGCTCACCGTCGCAGGTTTTAAGCAGTTCGCTAGCCAGAATTGGCGCATCGACATCACGGGTAATATGTAATTGATTACAGTGATCTTGGCCTATGTATTCGTTGAAAATCCCCATAGCGGTGTCGGCAAGGCCAGGGTGCGCTACCCAAGTGCCATCGTGGCCGTTACGCGCTTCTAGTTCTTTATCCTTACGCACCCGCTGCAATACGGCTTCGTTCTGAGCAGGATCTTTAGCAGGAATAAAGGCTGCCATGCCGCCCATCGCTAAGGCACCGCGTTTGTGGCAGGTCTTAATCAAGAGTCTTGAATAAGCGCTTAAGAAAGGCGTATCCATAGTGACGGCTTGGCGATCCGGTAAGACTCGGTCGCTATGACGTTTTAATGTTTTGATATAGCTGAAGATGTAATCCCAACGACCACAGTTGAGCGCTACGATATTGGAACGTAATTCATAGAGAATTTCGTCCATTTCGAACACGGCAGGCAAAGTCTCAATCAAGCAAGTACATTTAATCGTGCCCGCTTGCAGACAAAACCGTTCCTCAACAAAAGCAAACACTTTTGCCCACCAGCGCGCTTCAATATGACTTTCTAACTTAGGAATATAAAAATATGGACCACTGCCCTTGGCCAAAAGTTGGCGATAGTTGTGGTAGAAATACAGTGCGAAATCAAACAGTGAGCCAGGAATCGCTTTGCCATTAAACTGCACGTGTTTTTCTTTAAGGTGCAGACCACGAACGCGGCAGATAAGCACTGCAGGATTTGGTCCTAATTTATAGTGCTTACCCGTGTCCGGTGCTGTGTACTCAATATCACCACGCACGGCATCACGTAGATTGATTTGACCTTCGACGACTTTTTCCCAGCTTGGTGCTAAAGAATCTTCGAAATCGGCCATAAACACTTTGGCATTGGCGTTAAGTGCGTTAATCACCATCTTACGTTCAACGGGACCTGTGATTTCCACGCGGCGGTCGAGCAGATCATTTGGGATCCCACGGATTTGCCATGCACCATCACGGATAGCGCGGGTTTCAGGCAGAAAGTCGGGTAATGACCCTTTATCGATACGCGCTTGCTTTTCTTTACGCTTAGCGAGTAAGGCAGGTACTTCGTCGGCAAACTCACGACAAAGGGATTCGAGTAAGGCGACAGCCCCTTCGGTAAATATGACTTCTTGGCCTGGAATGTCACGCCCCACAATATTCAGCGTGGCGTTTGCTGTAGCTTTACCCAGTGTTGAATTCAATTGCTGTTCACTCAAAGTGTGTTCCGTCATCTTGATGCCCTCCCAAGAGGCTCCACTATCACAGGCTTAACGCTGACATATAAAGCAGTAGCATCCCCAATCACCACTGCTTATAAACTCACCAAAAAACCATCAAATGTTTGTTTCGAACTAAAACTTACCGACAAACGTTTGTATTTGCAACAGTCCAAGATTGACAAAAACATGCATTAACCTAAGTAAAAACCATGCTGAAATTGGTCTGACCAAGCAATAAAATAAACAACAAATAACTGATAAATATGCAATTGAACATTTTAATCACATATGACAATTGCAGTTAAATGAAACTTGTCAGACAACTTTACCAATCAATACGCAAAGTAATTAATTACGTAATTAAATAACTTATAGTAAATTTATTATTACATCATTTTTACTCTATTAGACCTAAGTAGAAAATGCTCAATGTTTTGAACTAACCTAGAGGTAAGTCAGATAAATTCATATAAATCATAATGATAAAGACTGTTGCCATTGTCACAAATTTAAACGACCGTTTCATTTTGACGTTTACGTAAACGAAATAAGTATCATGTGCGATTCAAACTAAGTACCAGGTTGCGTTTCCCGATCAACAAGGTGGGATGTGATGGTTAACTCAAAAAATAAATCACTTTTTTATAAAAAAAATGAAACAAATTTGACATTACAGCGGGATGGAACTTAGACGCGACTTTTTATGAAGCTTTTCTCCTACGAGAACCCATACCTTACTTCCTCAAATACATGCCTTTTCGTAACACTTATTCGCAGCACTGCACATTTCAACCACGACATCTGAAACATATGTTGCCAACTTAAATGCAAATCATTACTATTCGCGACCTATTTATTTGGGGGAACCATTAATGAAATCATTTCGTTTGTCACTAACTGCACTCGCCTGCCTTTCCGTTTTATCGCAAACTGCATCCGCCGAAGCTAACTCGAACTCGGTATCAGCAAATACTGAAGCCAACGTTGAGCGCATCACAGTTTATGGCAGACAAAACTCAGTGGTGAAAAATTCAGGGCTAGCGACTAAATCCGACATGTCTCTCATGGAAACACCCGCTGCAGTTGTAATTGTTGACCAAGAACTGATCGAAACCCAAGGTACAGATAATCTGCAAGACTTGATCCGTAACATCAGTGGTGTGACTCAAGCGGGTAATAACTATGGCATCGGTGACAACATAGTCATCCGTGGTTTAGGCGCAAATTACACCTATGACGGTATGTATGGCGGTGCAGGCCTTGGTAACACTTTCAACCCCACGCGCTCTTTAACCAACGTTGAATCCGTAGAAGTATTAAAAGGCCCAGCGACTGGACTCTATGGCATGGGGAGTGCTGGCGGCGTCATCAATTTAATTGAGAAAAAACCGCAATTCGAGTCAAAAAACAAATTTACCGCCGAAGTTGGACAATGGGATACCTACTCCCTTGCTCTGGATAGCACAGGCGCCCTGAATGATGATGTCGCCTACCGTTTAGTGGCAAAATCCGGCCGCAGTGATGGGTATCGCGATATCGGTACAGACAGAGACGAAATCTATGGCGCCTTAAAATGGGTATTAAGTGATAGCCAAGATGTAATGCTTTCAGGTGCTTACATCAAAGATGCTATTGCCGTTGACTCTATTGGCCACCCGATTCGAATTTACAACGCCGATTCAGTCGGCGGTAAGAGCGCGGGAGAGGTCACTTGGCAGGATTTGATCAACGATCCAAGTGGTAAGGGTCTACAACTGACCGATGCACAGCGTCAGCAGCTAGCGGACTCGTTGTCGGGCGCTGACGGCTTAAGGCCCTATTCATTTGGTGATGCAGGGCTGATTTCACCAATGGCGAAGGACAATGAAGGCGAAGAGTTAAGATTTAAACTAACCCATAATATTTACTTCAACGATAATCTGTTTCTTAATCAGCAATTACAGTATCGCGACTACACTTCAGGCTTCGCCCGCCAAACAGGTGCTTATAACTACGTCTACTGGAAACAAGGCAAAAACCCGATCAACGCTGATCCCCGCGCGCCATTAGTTGAAAACGGCGTGCTTTATCCTTTTGCTGCAAGACGTCAGGAATACCGTAAAGTGGATGCCGACGAGACTTCGTGGCAGTACTTTGCCGATTTACGTTATGACTTCCAAATTGGCAATATAGACAATGAATTATTGGTCAATGCCAACTACGAAGACCGTAATATTCGCTTCCAGCAATATTCTATCTTCGATGCCGATCAAATCTATAAAAACAAAGATGGCAAAATCATTTACCAAGGATCTCTGCCTTATATATACGACATCCGCAATCCTAACTGGGGCACAGGTAAATTCGAGGACTATGACCCACTCAAAACTGCTAACTATGACAAAAAAGTCAGTGCTTGGGGCGTAGGTTTACAACATGTCAGTTATCTACCATACGGCTTTACCACGCGTATTGGTGTTGCCTTTAATGAGATTAAACAAGCCTATGAGCACTTTGGTGTTGATCCACGCTATAGCACTAGCCAATCCCAAGCGACACCAGAAGCCGATACCACAGATAACGGTATGACCTATAACCTAGGGTTAACCTACATGCCGATTGAGGATTTATCATTTTTCATCAACCATTCTAAAGGGCGCACCGCTTACAGTGTACTTGATGCAGTAAAAGATAATGCTACCGACCGAGATGATTCAGAATCAATTAGCAATGATCTAGGCATGCGCTTTAAAGCATTTGAGGATCAATTACTTGGCTCACTGGTATTCTTTAAAAGCTCGCGTACTAATGTCGCCTATAACAACCCTGATTATACCAATGGCATATTAACCCCTAATATTCCCGTGTATTTTTACGATGGCAGCGAAGATACTCAGGGGGTCGAACTCGATCTCAATGCCCACCTGAATGATCAATGGCGCGTTAACCTTAATGGCATGTACCAAGATGCAAGGGATAAGCAAAACCCGAATGACGTCGCAAATTACGACAGCCGTCAAAAAGGTGTGCCTTATGTCACTGCCAGTGCTTGGGTCACCTATGGCGCGGATTGGTTTAGATTATCAAGCCCAATCGAGCTGAGCCTTGGTGCAAAATTTGTCGATGATCGCAGTACGCACTCAAGCTCATTTGGTATTCCAGACGGTTATGTGCCTAGCTATACCGTCGTTGACTCGGCGGTGAGCTACAACGCGGATTCTTGGAAAATCCAGCTGAACATTAATAACCTTTTCAATAAAGACTATTACAGTAAAGCCATGTTCCTCGGTGGTATGCCGGGTGAAGAACGCAACGTCAAACTGCAATACAGCTATAGCTTTTAACACTTAAACATCAGCGTTAAATTTGATGTTGTAAACCAATAAAAAAAGAGAGCATTTATGCTCTCTTTTTTATATCCAAATCAGAGTGACAACATTAACTCACATTCTCCCTATCGCCACGCATGAGGGATTCCAACTCTGCCTTACCCTTATTCGATAGATTGATTAACGTCGCTAAATCATTTTGATGGGCTGCGCTAGCAATCACCAGTTTCTTATCATGTTCAGCAAAGATTTTTACCCGCTCATTGGCTTGTACCTGCGATAAACCTAGACCTTGGAGAATCTTCTCACTGGCCGATAGCGCCGAACCAAAGGTCTCACGAAACACATCCGTCACCCCAAGGCTCATCAAACGATAAGCATGGTTACGGTCCCTCGCCCGCGCGACTATGTTGATATGGGGAAAATGCGTTTTCACTTGCTGAGCAATTTCAATGGAATCCTCAACACTGTCCACGGCAAGCAATAGTAATCTAGACCGAGCAATCCCCGCCGACATCAACATGTCTAAGCGTCTGGCATCACCAAAATACACTTCACCACCGTATTTACGAATTACATCCACATGACTCGCATCCTTATCCAAGGCGACAAAAGGGATACCTGATGAGGCCAAAATACGCCCCGTGATCTGGCCTACTCGACCAAATCCAGCAATCACCACTTCAGATTCGGTGACATTAATCGTATCTGGCAGACGAGTATCCACCACTTTGGCTTTAGTTGCTCGGAACAAAGTAAACAATAGAGGCGTTATTGCCATAGACAAACCAATAGCAAGCACAAGGACTTGCGCAATTTTATCGCCGACAATACCAGATAGCTGCGCCTGAGATAACAGCACAAAGGCAAATTCGCCCCCTTCAGCAAGGATCAAACCTAGTGCAATACTAGGCCGCCATTTGTGGTGCCGAATGCGCCCCAACACCATAAGCACAAAGGTTTTAATCAGCAACATAGCCATTAAAATGCCCAGAATAAGTAACGGATCAGATATTAATAATTTCAAATCCATACTCATACCGACAGCCATGAAAAACAGCCCAAGCAATAAGCCTTTAAAAGGTTCTATGTCAGTTTCGAGCTGGTGCCGATAACTTGAGTTAGCAAGCATAATACCCGCCAAAAATGCCCCCATTCCCGCAGAAAGTCCCAACCACTCCATTAACTCAGCGCTACCCATGACCAGCAATAATGCAAAAGCGGTGAGCACTTCACGCACCCCACTGCTTGCCACTAGTTTAAGGAATTTAGGCAGTAAATATTTACCCACTAACACAAAACCAACGAGCGCAAGACACGTCCAGTACCAAGGCACCGCATGATGTTCAATCTGAGCAGAATTGGGCGCCAAATATGCTGTCAGCAGCAACATAGGGATAACCGCAAGATCTTGCATTAACAAGACCCCAAAAGCATCACGTCCAAGTGGGGTTGTGAGCAACCTATGCTCACTCATTAACTGCACGGCAAAGGCTGTCGATGATAAAGATAGCGCGGCACCAACCACTAAAGCCGCCTCAATAGACAAACCAAAGCCCCAAGCCAAACCTCCAATCGCAGCCCATGACAACAACAGCTGACCACTGCCTAAACCAAAGATAGCACTGCGAAGTTCCCATAATTTACTTGGATTCAATTCGAGTCCAAGTACAAACAGCATAAGTACCACACCTAACTCGGCAAAATGCAACACGGCTGCAGGATCAGAAACCAACGCCATACCACCAGGGCCTAAAATAATCCCTGCGGCCAAATAGGAAAGAATAGGACCCGCGCCAAAACGTTTACCCAAAGGAACAAAAATAACCGCCGCCAATAAAAATAGCAGCACCGACGTGAGTAAACTCGACTGTTCCATGAAGGCTCCAACGGAAAAAGGGAATGCGCATTGTTCTATGTAAGGACCCAGCAATAGCTAGGCAATTATCAGCTATGATATCCCATTTATTTATTAACAAGGTCAAGGCAATTCATTAAAAATGAGAAATTTTTGATACGAAAAACACTTAAGCGTAGGGGAAATCAACTGGAGTAACAAAGCAGAGTAAAAGAGCGCTTAGAGACACCTTAGACTGTTATTGCATTTTAGTGAGTGGCTGCAAAATAAAAAACGAGCAATAAACTAAGGAAGGATAAAACCAGTAAGGGCTTGCCAACTCTGGATGAGACTAAATGCTCACTCGACTTACATTACACAGAGGGCGATGCGATATGACGCCGTAAATCAGTTGCCTGCTTGTCACATTTTAATATGTCAGAATAGCGTACTACGGTGTTGCGACCATTGTCCTTAGCGGCATAGAGCGCCATGTCGGCTCGGTGGAATAATGGATCTAAACTCAGATCATCAGCCATTAAACCGCTCACACCAAAACTTGCCGTTATGACGAACTTATGCCCTGAATGTTGGGTATCAATGGCCTCGATACGAGCTCGACATTGCTCCGCCACTTCCATGCCTTTCTCTTCATCGGCATAGGGTAATAAAATTGCAAACTCCTCACCGCCGATACGAGCAAAAACATCACCATTTCGGATATGGGATTTAAGGGAGTCAACCACCTTTTTAAGCGCCCAATCGCCAGTTCCATGACCAAAAGAATCGTTGATGCGTTTGAAGAAATCTAAATCGAATAAAATGACACAGAAATCCCCGCTACGAGCCGTGGCTTGCACAAAAAGGTTTTCTCCCAACTCTTGCCCTGCACCACGATTCAATATGCCTGTTAAGGCATCCATTCTCGCCATACGCATAAACTTACGTTTCTGCATCTGACCTACGGCTAACAAAATTCCAAGGAAGAACAGCCCACCCATTAGAATAGTGATAAACATCAGCATATTGGTGTATTCCCGCTCTTTTACCATTTGCTGAGCGATGTAAAGTTCACGCTCTTTATTGAGTAAATTGATTTCACGCGACTGTTCATCAGCATTAAACTTAGCCGCCTGATAAGCGAGGGTTTTCATTCTAGATTGGTCAAAAATCAATTGATTATAATATTGTTCTTTTCTTGTGTATTCATAGGCTTGCTCAAATTGTTTATCCGCCGCCATCAGTTCGGCAAATACCTTATATGTAATATGCTTATGTTCGATGTAGCTATTATCATCGGGGAATGAAAGCACTTTAACGGCGTGACTTTTCGCTTGAACCTGCTCACCCATGGCAAAGTAATTCTCGGCAAGTAGTGCATGTACATGGCTGATTTCTAACTGAAATTGAAAAGCTTCATACCCTTTTAAAGCTAATAGCAGAATCGATCTCGCGCCTAAAAAATCGCCCCGCTCCTGCAAAACCATAGCTTTGCCTTTTATCGACATAGTCGCCAGAAGGGGGAATTGCTTCGCATCACAGTATTGACGGCTATCTTCGAAGGCATCGAAGGCGTCGGGATTTTTCACGCCGAGTAAATAAATAGCGCGCAACAATTTGGCATGACAAATATCGCGGACATCGGTTTCCTTTGCGAGTTGTAGCACCTTATTGGCATAAAGGCCCATATCGCTATAAGCATCCATTTCGGAATAAATATTGGCAATTCTTAAATATGAGTGCCGTTTAATCGTGACATCATCAATATTCACCACTAGGGCTAATGCTTGAGCAACTGCAGCCAAGGCTTTGTCATAGTCACGTATCCCTATATATACAGTGGCTTTGTAACTATAAACTGACGCTAATAAATCAGTATTTGTCACTAAGGTTTCGGCTTGGTGTAGATCATCTAACGCTTTAGTATATTCACCGATGAAAAAATAACCTATCGCTCTATCTATCCTCAGTCGTCCTTGTTGTATTGTAGTTAAACGACTGAATTCTTTCTCATATTCGGCAAGCTTTTTCTGCGCAGCACTAAGATCAGATTGCAGTAATACATCAAGCTCATTGAGTGCCTGATCAAAATCGAGAGAGTTAGCCATCAAAGCTGTCGAACACAAGGCGAAGATGGCTAATAGGGCACAACGTAACCGTTTCAAAATTAGTTAATTATTACCATGATTGACTAAAATAAATGTTTGATAATTTTGGTCGCCACTCAAAACTTTTAGTTTTGTCATATCCCCTGTCATTACAGCGCTAATTTCTTCATCTGTTAACCCATGGGCGCGCATTACCGCCTCAGGGTCCTGTTGATACGCTTCCATCAGCAGTGCATCTTGGCCTAACTGGGTAAAAAAATCCGATAATGCAGACATACCTTTCCTTATTTATATGATGACTCCCGAATTCAGCTCAGAAGTACAGCACTCACAATTAGCCTAAATCTTCAGGTCTAATGCCTAATTTAGTTAAAATAGCATAGTTGTATTCGAGTTTTTTTGCTGGCGGGATCAGTAAAGTACTGATCGGAGACAAGTTTGCCTCGGGCAGCTTACTCAACGGCAAATACTCAATTCTAGGGGCTTGAACTGGCAGATTAGCAGCTTCGTAGATCACCACTTGATGATCTCGCGGATACCATTGATTCAGTTGTTCAACCAAAATCTGCAGCCTGTCACTCGTAGTATGGAACTGAGTTAAGGTATGTTCACCAGCAATCGCAATTTGCCATAACAATAAATGGGTTGTCGGATCGGGCACATGATTAAAAAACATAAACTGGCTAGCTTCAAAACTTTGATGCCCAGAGCTGCCGGGGTCAATACCCAGATCAGCCCATAAACACGCCTCGGCCGAAATCCCCGGCTCCATCTTCGCTGAAAACCCTTCAGCCCTCGCCCGCGTAATCGCCATATGGGAAACACAGGCAAAGACTCCAGGATGACCATAGAGCGCACAAACGGTTTTTTTGCCAGCCCTTACGGCCTCCAATATAGAATTAACCATTTGTTCGTAGGTTTCTCGGCGATTTTTAACTTCACCATTTTGTGCATAAAACGGCTGTAAATTGATGACATTGGGATTAATGTTCTGGATCCAACGCTGCGAAAAACCATCGGGCAAGAGTGAAAACACGACATCAGCGTGCTCAATATAACTACGACTCATCACACTGATCTGTCCGGCCAGTTGTAAACCCGTACCTACACAAACTAAAGAACCCAATGCATCTATCCCACTATTTTATTTCGAAGACTGCAAACTCACGACAAAAAGCCACAGTACAAGAACACAATAAAAACATATCGGTAACTTTAATCTGATTTTAACGAGATTACTATGTTTATCGCCACACATACTGTCTATCGACTTACTAACTAATTGCTTGGCTTTAAAGAAGAAATCGCTCACATTTACTCTTTCCCAATCCAGCCAACAGTAAACCTGTACGGCTCTGAAGCAGAAAATCATACTCTTAGCCCCATATGACTTCAGCGAATAAATATCCTTAAAGATTGAGAACTAAAGCCAACATACTGGGTCGAAAAGTCACACAATTCGATCTATGACGGTTGCAAAGCCCGATTGCCCTTGTCATGAGGGGGAATGCTTGGGTATTATGGCCGCCAGATTTTCAGAAGTAGCGCATACAATGATCAATAAAAAGCAAAGTCTTACTCTACTGGGCGCTGTGGCGCTCTCTGTTTCGCTCAGTGCCTGTAGCGTGTTCGATTGGTTGATTTATAAGCCCGACATTCCACAGGGCAACTACATGGAACCGCAACAAGTTGAAAAGTTGCGCATTGACATGACCAAAGAACAAGCCGAATACATTCTCGGCCGTCCGGTATTACGAGATAGTTTTGCTGACGATACTTGGTACTATGTGTATCACTACAAGAGTGGGCGTGATGCCAGCATTACGCATAAAGAACTCATACTGCACTTTACGGGCGATAAACTTACCTCAGTGAAAGGCGATTATGAACTAAGCAAAGAATTTAGTACGCCGCTAGAGCAAAGCAGCTTGCCAACAGGTAATAAAACTGAGCTAGTGCCACAAATTCCAGCACAGCGCGCCGATGAAAAGCCATTAGTTAAAGAAAATCAAGCTGAAGCGCAAGTTCAAAAACCAATTAAGTAATATCCTAAACTTTGCTTATGCTCTTCTCAGTCAATCAAATATAAAAAAGCGCCCAAGGGCGCTTTTTTATTGAGCTATGATGTCAATATTTAAGCTCGTCCACCCGTCACTTTATTCGCGCGGCCTTCATCTTTAGCTTTATCTGCTCGGCGACGACGCACATCCTTAGGATCAGCAATCAAAGGACGATAAATCTCAACCCTTTGCCCCGGTAAAATCACTTGGTCATGCTTAACCACATTACTAAACACACCGAGCTTAACCGTATCTAAATCGATCTCAGGAAAAAAGCTTACAATGTTACTTAAACGCACCACCTCAATCGCTGACGTGCCGGGATTCACATTCACCGAAATCACTTTTTGCTGTGTAGGCAAGGCGTAAACCACATCAACTACAAACTTATCTGTCTCATTTGTCACTGTAAATCACCTTAGCGCGACTCGTAAATGCCGTCACCATTGATACCATAAGATCATTAAACACTTTACCAAAGGCCATATCGGCTAACGAACTTGAAAACTCAAAACTCAGCTCGAATTCTACCTTGCAGGCCTCTTCAGTCAGCTCAGTAAAACGCCACTGCCCCAATAAATGCTTAAAGGGCCCATTTTCCAATGTTAAATCAATACTCTTACCAGGAACCACTTGGTTGCGAGTCGTAAATGTCTTACGGATCCCCGCTTTACTCACATCAACAGATGCCAACATAGTCTTGCCATCAAATTCTAAGACTTTGCCACCCACACAACCGGGTAAAAATTCCTTATACGACTCGACATCATTCACTAAGTCATACATTTGCATCGCACTAAAACGGACTAACACACTTCGAGAAATTTGCGGCATAGGACTTAGTACTCTTCACTAACGTATTCACAGCGACCTAAGCAAACTCAAACGCACGAAAATAACGCACGTGCAATAAACAACTTAGGCCAGCAATCAAAATTTGCACGGATTTTATCACGATACGTAAAAAACGCACCCCTTGTGCACTTAGGCTGATACTCAACCCCCTAATCACGCTCAAAAAACCAGCAATAACACGATAGAGGCTTGAAATTAACTAAATAAACCCTTATATCAATACCAAATTGATTCACCGTGCGTATAATGGCGCCACTATGGTAAAGAAAAATTCAAGCAAAGCCGCGCCTGCGACTATCGCACGTAATAAGCGCGCAACCTTCGAATACCGTTTCGAAGAGAAAATGGAAGCCGGCCTATCCCTTATGGGATGGGAAGTGAAATCTATCCGTATGGGTAAGGTCAACTTGTCCGACTGTTACGTATTCCTGAAAAATGGCGAAGCCTTTATGCATGGCTGCACCATTATTCCCTTGAATACGGCATCGACACACGTTGTCTGCGATCCCCTACGCTTGAAAAAGCTGCTACTCAGCCGTAAAGAGCTAGATAAACTAGCGGGCTTAGTTGAGCGCCAAGGCTACTCTATTATTCCTATCTCAATGTACTGGCGTAAAGGTGCATGGGTGAAAGTGGAAATTGGTCTAGGTAAAGGTAAGAAAGATCACGATAAGCGCGAAGATACTAAAGCGCGTGAATGGGAAGTTGAAAAAGCCCGCGTGATGAAAAAAGAAAAAACGCACGGATAATGAACAAACGATTGAACTTGAAGCAAATGATGCTAGGTGATCATAGTGCTACGGGTTACAATCAAATTCTTGGGGGCGATTCTGGATTCGACAGGATTCACGAAACCCTGGGAGCATGCCGAGGGGCGGTTGGCCTCGTAAAAAGCCGCACAGTTATAGTTGCAAACGACGATAACTACGCTCTAGCAGCTTAGGCTAGCTAGCCATCTGACACAGGTCTCTCAAATGGGCGGTGTATACAGATGGTCATCTTACATTTGATAGCGAGGGAACTCCGTCCGGGGGTGAACCGCGAAATAGTACCGGACTCGCCCGATGAAATCCTGTCTTTCGGAGTTTATTCGGGTTAATTAAAAGAGAGACTAAGCATGTAGTGCCTTGGATGTAGGTGTTCTGGACGCGGGTTCAAGTCCCGCCGCCTCCACCAATTTTACCAGAAGGGCTTAACCGCAAGGTTAAGCCCTTTTTGTTTGAACTTTCAGGCTATTACTCATTTCGAGCTATCAATTCAAATGCGGCGGCGGGAACTGAACTGGCGTCGATAAATGAATCATGTCACTTGATCTAATCTCTATTAGATTCAGCCATTCAGACGCCGCACCTAAAAACCTACCTTTTCCCCTTTCCACCCAAAGCCCGTTTCTTCGCTCTTTGCTTCTGAGCCGCTTTGCCGTTACGTCTAGGTTCGGTATCCATCTTATTAAAGTCGGGTTCAAAGCCAGGTAACCATTGTTGTGGTAGACGCTTGTCGAGCACAACTTCAACTTCTTCCAATAATAGGGAGTCCTCTTGACTAAAGAGGGTGATGGCAAGCCCTGCACTACCCGCTCGACCTGTGCGACCGATACGATGAATATAATCTTCGGCGATAAAGGGTAGCTCAAAGTTGATCACATATTTAAGCTCGACGATATCTAGGCCTCTGGCGGCGACATCCGTTGCCACTAGCACTTGAATTTTGCCTTGTTTAAATTCCTGCAAAACTTTCTCGCGCGCGCCTTGAGACAAGTCACCGTGAAACGCCTGAGTGATAATATCGGCTTTATTGAGTTGCTGAACCAGTTTATCGACGCCTTGCTTAGTGCGGCTAAAAATCAACACTTGATGCCAGTTTTTACTGCGTACCAGATGGCTGACGAGTTCGGTTTTACGGTCGGCGTCGACGGCATAAACCACTTGTTCAATTTCGGCAGCGGTCGTGTTGCGCTTGGCAACTTCAATCAACTTGGGATCGCGCAGTAAGGTTTTACTTAAGCTGAAGATAGCGGCATCTAAAGTGGCAGAAAATAACAGGGTTTGTCTGTCACTCGGTACTTGCTTGAGCACGGCTTGAATTTCATCCATAAACCCCATGTCGAGCATGCGGTCGGCTTCATCAAAAACAAGCACACTCAATTGCTTAAGATTTAATGCACCTTGCCTAAGGTGGTCAAGTAAGCGACCCGGTGTTGCGATTAACACATCAATCCCTGCATTAAACACAGCGACCTGCGCATCGATACTCACACCGCCGTAGGCGATACCGATACGAATATCAGTCCCTTTAGCGTACTTAACAAAACTCTGCTGTACCTGCACCGCCAGTTCACGTGTCGGCACTAAGACTAATGCGCGTACGGGTCTCACAGTTATTAATTCTTGCGAAGGGCTGAGAGCCAACAAATGATGCAAGATAGGCAAGGCGAACGCAGCGGTTTTGCCTGTACCCGTTTGGGCGCCAGCCATCACATCCCGTTTAGCTAAGATGGCAGGGATCGCTTCTAACTGGATTGGCGTTGGCGATTCATAGCCAAGAACCGCTAAGGTATTAACTAACGTGGAGTTTAAGGATAAGGCACTAAAAGACATTGCGGTTAACCACTGAAAATAATGGCTAGAATTTTAGCAGACACAACCCTAAGCGACTAGCGGCATAGCGCTAGTCCTCTTGTTATATGCAAACTTGTTTTACGATAAAAATGCGTCGAGATCTTCAGCTAGCTGCGGACGACTAAAGAGATAACCTTGGGCTTGATCGCACTGGTTTTGTTGCAGAAAATCAGCTTGCTCTTTAGTTTCAACCCCTTCAGCGATAATTTCCAGCTTCAACGCATGTCCAAGCGCAATCACAGCCTTAGCGATAGCGGTATTGTTGGTATCGAAGGGAATGTCTCGCACAAAAGATTGATCAATTTTCAATTTATGAATAGGCAGTTTTTTCAAATAGTTGAGCGATGAATAGCCAGTACCAAAATCATCAACCGATAATTCGATGCCCAGATCGCCAAGTCGCTTTAAGTCACGGATAGCAAGATCAGGGTTCTGCATCATCACACTTTCGGTCACTTCAAGCTCTAAATGCTTGGCGGGCAAACCCGTTTCAGCTAAGACACGTTTCACATCATCCACAAAGGAACTGCGCTGTAACTGTTGTCCTGCCACGTTCACGGCAATACGGCCAAAATGTTTGCCTTCACTAAGCCAGCGCATGCCTTGACGGCAAGCGGTTTCTAAAACCCATAAGCCAATTTCATGGATAAGACCTATTTTTTCTGCCACAGGAATAAATATCGCGGGAGAAATCAACCCCAGTTGAGGATCGTGCCAACGCAGTAGCGCTTCAAATCCCACGGTTTGTCGAGTCACTAAATCAAGTTTTGGCTGGTACATTAAGTACAAAGCATTTTGCTCAATCGCGCCGTAGAGGGCACTTTGCAGCTTAAGATGCTCAAAAGACTGTTGAGTTAAGGACTCTGTATAAAAAGCATAATTATTGCGGCCATCATTTTTGGCGCGATACATGGCCGCATCGGCGTTACGCAGTAAAGTGTCCGCATCGGTTCCATCATTTGGATACAAAGAAACGCCCATACTCGCCGTTAAACGTAAGTGGTCGCCCGTGCTCACAATAAAAGGTTGCTCAAACACTTGGCGCAATTGATTTATGGCAACTGCGGCATCTGCACTATTGTCGATCCCTGAAATCAATGCCACAAACTCATCGCCACCAATCCGTGATAACACATCCTGATCGCCTACTTGGCTGCGTAAACGCTTGGCAAGCTCAACTAACATTTCATCGCCTATACTGTGGCCAAAACTGTCGTTGATATGCTTGAACAAATCGACATCAATCATCACTGTCGCTAATTGCAAATTCAGCCGCTTAGCTTGTCGCACTTCTTGCTTAAGCTGCATCATGAACTTCATGCGATTGGGCAAATGCGTTAGCGGGTCAAAATACGCTAAGTGCGTGAGTTGCGCTTCATTCTCTTTCTGGGCTGAAATATCGGCAAACACAGCGACAAAATAACGCACATCTCCAACGTCATCATAAATAGTGCTTATGGTGATATTTTGCGGAAAAATCGTGCCGTTCTTGCGCCGATTCCAAATTTCGCCATTCCATTTACCTTGAGTAAACAAGGTATTCCAGAGTTTATCGAAAAAATCTTTATCATGCCGACCCGAACTAAAAATCCGAGGATTCTGGCCGAGTAACTCTTCCCTCACATAACCTGTGATCTCAAAAAATGCACCGTTAACGTCGGTAATATTGCCATGCCGATCGGTCACAACGACACCTTCAACCGAGTTTTTAAACACATTGGTCGCCAGTGTCAGCTGTTCTTCAACTGCTTTATGCTTGGAGATGTTGCGAGTCATACCGATAACGCCCACGAGCTCCCCCTTGGCATTGAGTGTTGGGAGTTTTAGCGTTTCTAACCAAAGATGATTTTTAGCTTCACAGCCATCTAAACACTCAGCGACAATGATAGGCGTACCAGACTCGATAGCGAGCCTATCACCCTCTAGAAAAATCTCTGCAATATCAGTACCAAAGAGTTCAACATCGGATTTACCAACAATCTCACTACGGGGCATTTCCCACGCATTCTCAACACTACGATTGCAAAGAGTGTAAATGCCAGCGGCATTTTTCATCCAAATATGTTCGTCAAAACTATCGATAAAAGTTTGTAAATCGACCGTTTCGACACGACTCGGTGAACCTCGGCTTAATGTTTCAGCCGCATTATGTTGGCTCAATATCTCGCCTAACTGATGTTGAATGCTATCGCTGATAAGCTTGGCAAGTTGTAGCGTTTTTGAATCTACGCCGTGAGCCTCGTTATGATAGAAACATAAAAAGCCAAAATTTGCCCCAGATGGCCAAGCGAGAGACAAACAAATCACGCTGCCGATTGCGCTACAAGTGTGCCAATCTGAGTGCTGCCGAGTATCCATAATTAACAGAGGCTCACGTACCTGCTCAGTTAGCTGTGATACAGATAATGCAGCCGTGATTTGATGACTGCCTAATCGGGGCAATGCTGAAATCGGCTCACTCAAGCTGGACAACTTAGCATTGCTTATCGGGGGAGTAGTAGGTTTATCAATAATATCAAAGGGATTAGGAACGATTTCAGATGGTGTGACCATTGACGGCATCGCAACGGACTGGCTTATAACAGGCTGGGTGTTAGCCAAATGATTGCCACTTAGGTGGCTGAGTATTGCCTGTATTTCACTTTCAGCCGCAGAGTCTGAACTTAACATGCTGCTAAGTTCACCCGCAGCATTCCATGCTAATAACATTGCTTTACTGCTTGATATCTCAGCGACTAAATTTAAGTCACTCAACCAGTTATCCAGCTGTTGCTGCGTAATAGGTACATCTATCATCATCTTGCCAACTCAGATCTCGTTACTGCTCAATTGGCCTACGGCGAGAATACCGTAAGACCTTAAACACATGCCCAATATTGCTACAGAGGGAAAACGTTAACCAAACAGTAAAATCTCATAAAATTTTACGTTTAACATCAAATCAATACATCTCAATTGGCACTAAGGTTGGATCTAAAACTTACTCCATCATATCCACCTTTTAGGGTGGTAGAGGTCAAACCATCAAAATTCACACTAACTTACTCACACCCAGCAGACTGCTTGCACGGGTAAATCCAACTAACATTGCATTTGCTACTTTAGCACAAAATTTTAGTGTCAGTATCGCGATAAGTTTATTGAGTAACAATTAGTTAGACTTAATCAATTAAGTCTTCCCCCGATAATTCAGCACTTTCTTAGCGAGAGAAAACCATCCCTAAAGACATATATCAGCAATAACAGGGTTTTGATTGACAAAAATGCTATCTTATTGTCTACAATGGAAATAATAAGGCTGAAAAACCAAGGATATTTATGCCCACTGACGTCGTATCAAGCCAAGCTACCCTGCTCAACAGTAAACAATTATATCGCATTTGCGAACTCGACCAATTAAGCACAGATTGCCAATCGACAGCAGAACTCACACCTCTCAATGATATTGTCGGCCAAGAACGCGCCCAGCAAGCGGTAGAGTTTGCAATGGGAATTAAAGAAAAGGGTTACAACATCTACGCCATAGGTCAGAACGGCCTCGGCAAACGGACCATGATGCTGCGTTACCTAAGCCGTCACGAGCCAAACGACCATACCCTGTACGATTGGTGCTATGTGGTTAATTTCGATGATACCCGTTGCCCTAAAGTACTGAAACTGAGCGCAGGGACTGGGCTTGAATTTAAAAAAGCCGTCGAAAAGTTGATGCTTAAACTTGTCAAAGCTATGCCTTTAGCCTTTGATAATGAAATGTATTATGCCCGCACCGAAAAGCTCAAAAGCCAATTATCACAGAAACAAGAAGTCGCACTCACTGAATTAACCGAAGAAGCGAAACAAAAAGGCATCAGCCTCAGTTTAACCATGCAGGGCGACTATCAAATGGTAGCGCTCAATGGTGAAGAACCCCATGACGAAGCTTCATTCGAAGCATTGACAGAGACTGAACGTAGTCAATTTGAAAGTAATATCAATGGCCTAGAAGTTAAACTGCGCGGTATTATTCGCCAAATCACTGAATGGGAAGAAGAATTCAGCGACAAGCAGCAAGAGCATGACGAACAAGTCGCCAAAGAAGTATTAATCCATTTTATTAAGCCACTCAAAGATAAGTTCAAGCACCAGCCAGAAGCGCGGACTTTCTTAACCGGTATGCAGGCGGATATCTTAGACAATTTAGATATCTTTTTAGAAGAAAGTGAAGAACAACTGGGCCTAGCCTACGCTTCCCTTGAAAAGAAAATGCCCCGCCGCTACCAAGTTAACGTTTTGGTCGCTCAAGGGACTCAAAAATTCCCTATTGTCGTAGAAGAAAGCCCAAGTTATCACAGCCTATTTGGCTATGTGGAAAATGCCACCTTCAGGGGGACAGTGTTCACCGACTTCTCACTTATCCGCTCTGGCAGTCTGCACAAAGCTAACGGCGGCGTGCTATTAATGGATGCGGTAAAAGTGTTAGAACGCCCTTACGTGTGGGACGGGTTAAAACGCGCCCTGCGTTCACGCAAACTCGATTTAAGTTCACTCGAGCGGGAAGTGTCACTGTCGGGCACTATTTCATTAGCGCCTGAGCCTATCCCCTTAGATGTGAAAATTATTCTGTTTGGCGATCATGAAACTTATCAGCTGTTACAGCACTATGATCCTGACTTCAGTGAGTTATTCCGCGTTACCGCCGATTTTGAAGATGTGATGGACAGAACCTCAACTTCTGAGGCGCACTATGCCCGCTTTATTTCGAGCATAGTTCACGACAACAACATGCTGCACTGCGACCGCGCCGCCATAGCGCGCATCATTGAATACAGCTCGCGGGAAGCCGAAGATCAACAAAAACTGTCGCTACACTCGGCCAATATTGCCAACCTACTGCGGGAATCAAACTACTGCGCTAAATCTTCGGGCAGTCAGCAAATTTTAGTACCGCACGTTGAGCAAGCACTGCGAAATCAGGAGCAAAGAGTCTCGCGTCTGCACGACAACATAATGCAAAGCTTTACCAACGGCACGACCTTGATTAGCACTCAGGGCAAAGTGGTTGGGCAAATCAATGCCTTATCCGTCATCTCGACCTCAGATCATCAGTTTGGTATGCCCAATCGCATCACAGCAACCACAGCGTTTGGTAAGGGTGAAGTGATGGATATCGAGCACAGAGTCAAACTTGGAGGCCGGATCCATTCTAAGGGCGTGTTGATCTTAACCGCTTATTTAGCCTCAGTTTTAGGTAAGACGGCGCAAATCCCGCTCACCACTTACCTCACCTTCGAACAATCATACAGCGGTGTGGACGGTGACAGCGCCTCAATGGCCGAATGTTGCGCGATTATCTCGGCCATTAGCGAGCAAGCACTAAGGCAAGATATTGCCATCACAGGTTCGATGAACCAATTTGGCGAGGCTCAACCCATTGGCGGCGTGAATGAAAAAATTGAAGGCTTCTTCGATGTTTGTAAAATAAAAGGCCGTACACCGGAGCAAGGGGTGATTATTCCTGCCTCGAACATGGCCAACCTTATGCTGCGCAAAGACATTGTCGATGCAGTGGCACAGGGGGAATTCCATATTTGGGCTATTACCCATGTGACTCAAGCAATGGAGTTACTGCTCGGTAAAACCGCAGGAAGTTTGCCGCAAACGGCCGCACCTAGCCAAGGGCAATATTCTCCCGAGAGCATTTTCAGCATCGCTCAGCAAAAACTCACCGCACTCAGATCCTTAGTTAAAGCGGATTAAATAAAAGGCACGAGACAAACGAAAAGGGTTAGCACATGCTAACCCTTTCTTTATTCAGCTATTAAATGAAATTACACTAAGCTTGCTAGCATTTCGTCGCTGTAAGGAACCAGTTCAACGCCATCACGCACGCGAGCAACATAGTCAGGATTGGCAATGAATGGGCGACCAATAGCAATCAAATCAAACTTATTCGCCGCAATCGCTTCACTGGCAGTTTCAGCGCTGTAGCTTCCAACTCCCACTAAGGTTTTGCCATAGTGTGCGCGCACATAGCTTGAAGCTCTGCCACCAAGATAATCGAATTCCATGCTGTCATCGAAAATCCCAATATGCACAAAAGCGATATCGCGGGATTCCAGCTCAGGCAAGAAGTAATCGAACACTTCGCGGTCACGACTATCTGCCGCCATATTGAAATAAGCCCCTGGAGAAATCCGTAAACCGGTTCTGTCTTTGCCGATACGAGCCACAACAGCATCGACAACCTCAAGCGCAAAGCGGGACATATTGGCTGGAGTGCCACCGTATTCATCGGTGCGGCGATTGCTGTCATGGTGTAAGAAAGTGTCAATCAAATAACCATTTGCACCGTGGATTTCGACGCCATCGAACCCAGCTTCAATGGCATTTTCCGCCGCTTTGGCGTAATCACGCACTAGGCCTTGAATATCCTCAAGTGTGGCAGGTTTTGGCGTGACATATGTCAGTTCGCGCATTCTTGGCACGCTGCCTTCAATCTTCTGTGCTGATGCAGCAAGCACATCACCACCACCGAAAAAGTGTGGATGAGCAACACGGCCCGTATGCCATAACTGCACAAAAATCTTACCGCCATTGGCATGTACAGCATCGGTCACTTTACGCCAGCCAGCAATTTGCGCTTGAGTAAAAATACCAGGGGTATTTGGATAACCTTGAGCATCGGGACGAATAATCGTCGCCTCTGTGATGATCAAACCCGCTTCGGCGCGGCGTGCATAATAGGCGACCATATCATCGGTCGGCACTAAATCGGCATCCGCCATACAACGGGTTAAAGGTGCCATTAAAATACGATTATTTAAGGTAATAGTGTCATTAAGTGAGTAGGTATCGAACAGATTTACCAATGAATTTGGCGTGGTTTGTGTGGTCATTTTCTCAGTTCCATTCTTGAATATGCATTCAAGATATTATTATTTGAACGATCATTCAAGTTCATTTTTGAATGTTTGTTCAAATTTAGGTAGAATCTGGCCTAAGCGTTTCTATACAAGTGAATGAAATTCGATGCGTAATGCAGAGTTCGACCGAGAACAGGTACTTCGCGGCGCTATGGCCGCCTTCATGCACAAGGGTTACACCAAAACGAGCATGCAAGATCTTACTCAAGCCACGGGATTACATCCGGGGTCGATTTACTGTGCCTTCACCAATAAACGCGGGTTATTAATCGCGGCCATTGAGCAATATCAACTCGACAGAAACGAACAATTCAACAATCTATTCGGCAATGGCGAGAATGTGCTGACTAATTTGAAAACCTACTTAGATCATCTCGTTATTGAATGTCTGAGTTGCGATAGCGCCCAAGCTTGCTTACTGACAAAAGCGTTAAATGAAATTGCAGAGCAAGATGTTGAGATCCGAGACATCATCAATCAGTATCTACAATCTTGGCAGCAAACACTCACGCTACAATTTGCCACCGCAACGTTACAAGGACTCCTCCAAGGCGATCGCAGCAGCGAGCAAAGAGCCCAATATTTAATGATGGGAATTTATGGTTTAAGAACCTTCGCCCACACCCATCCTAATACCGAAACCTTACAGTACCTTGCAGATCAATTATTGGCAGAAGTCTGCCATTAAAGTGCGTTAATTTGTGGGACAGTAAATATCTAAATGACTAACCGAATATGATTAGGCGAACAAGCGCTAACATTAATAGAAATAGATGGATTGAATAAAGTTTTTGCAGAAGATGTCGGGACGATAATTTAGCAAAGCGAATTATTCGTCCCAAGAATGACGATTAGTTTAAAATGTTAACCTATATTAGCTTGAGCAAACACTCGCTCGCCTAATGAATTCAATATCTTACACTCACCTTCAAGTACAGCAATGATAGATTTTCCCTTG
Organism: Shewanella sp. SM20; assembly: GCF_025654545.1. Classification (NCBI taxonomy): domain Bacteria; kingdom Pseudomonadati; phylum Pseudomonadota; class Gammaproteobacteria; order Alteromonadales; family Shewanellaceae; genus Shewanella; species Shewanella sp. SM20. The sequence continues at coordinate 101,547 of NZ_JAKKRK010000010.1, forward strand.
CGGAAACTTCCAGGTATCATCACACGCCCAGCTTCACTCACTGGCAAATTACCTAATACGGCGTTGTGCATAATTAACCCTACGGGCGCATCATAATATAAAACAGTTACAGTCGCTTGATTTGCTTGCATCATATTTAACTCACATTAAGCAGCATCTACTGCGTTATATTTACGTCGCAAGAGAGCTCCCTGTCCTCAACATTTTAAAATATCCAGAAAGATATTTTAAACATTTTAAATCAATTATTTAAGGTCTTATTCAAATTTTATGATTTTTTATTGGATACAATACTGTCTTATACTGTACACCTTGAGCTATTTAAGCACTTCGGCAAAAAGATGCCAATCTATTTCTATTATGTTAATCAATTACCCACTATCGATCACATATAAGACACAAATAAAGATGCGTTTTTATGCATTTTTTAGAGTAAATAACCTAAATTTGAGTTATCAGTAATCTACTTAGCTTTAAATCCCACTCGAAATCCGCCCCAATGTTTACCGTTTACAAAAATGGGCACCGACAAGTCGTGCATCACTTCGCCCGTATCGCGTTTATAAGTTTGCAATAGCACAGGTTCAGTATGGGCGCCGCAACGGATCCCTGTCGGATCATTAAACAAGCGTTTGGTTCGATTGTGCACCATATCAACCTCAACTTTGCCTGTCAGTGCTTGGCTAAAGCGTTTATTATGGGTCGGAAAATAACCTTTCCTATCAACGGCTCCCGCATAAATAATTTCGCTGTGTTTTGCCAGAATGGGCTCTTGAATTGTTGGAAAATGCTGATCGGTATAACGATCGAAAGCCGTGCTGTATTTCTGCGGCTGAGTATTGGTAATAGGTTGGTATTTAGGATTAAACAAATCAGCCTCGCTAAAACTGCCACTGGCTAAACCTTGTGCTAACTTGTCACCGCACGCTTTAGCGGCAACATTCGCCAATTGCAGAACCTGCTGATCGAAGGTTTGTGTATCCCATTTAGACAGCGCTTTAAAAATACCCTCAGTGGTCAAGGATAAAGTAAAGGCCTGCTCGGATACGCTATGACTCTGTTTACCCGTCGAATTTAACGAGTCACGAATTTGAGTCACCGAGCGGCTAATGTCGTTAGTAGTGTTGTTATATTGTTTGAGTGAATCTTCCATATCACCTAAGGCATGGGCCGATTGAGTCACAGAAGCCGAAATCTCAGTAAAGTGCGCGTCTAACTCGCCCATAGCCGCGACCACATCGGCGGTTTGCGTTACGACCCTTTCCATCAGCCCAGAAGTTTTATCCGTTTCACTGCGGATTTCTAATAGCATTTTGCCAATATCTTGGGTTGCACCCGCCGTTTTCCCCGCAAGGCTGCGTACTTCGTCTGCCACTACCGCAAAACCTCGACCCTGCTCTCCCGCACGGGCCGCTTCGATAGCCGCATTTAACGCCAACAGATTAGTTTGCTCGGCAACGGAGTTAATCACTTCGGTAATTTTTTGGATTTCTTCGGCTCTTGATTTAAGCGCCTGCACTTGCTCAGCGGCAGTATCAATATCCGTACTCAGTGAATGAATGGCTGCAACACCTTTCTGAGCTTGACTTCGTCCCTGCACGCTAACGCGCTCAGCCTCTTGAGCTTGGCCTAAAATATCTGCCGCATTATCGCCAAGTTGGGCCGTAGTGCTGAAGAATCCCCTGATGATTTACAAATAAATCATCAAATTAGGGTGGAAGCGCATCTTGTTGCATGATCAAATGGTTTCGCTAAAAACTACACTTGGACAACAAGATGCGCGAAGCCAATATCCTACAACATTCTTTACACCAATACTGCCCAGAACTTCACCTAAAACGATTAAACAGCTTGATGCTGGCCTCTAAGGCACTGATTGAATGTAAGACACTGACCTTGACTGAGTTAGGTCGAAATT
>NZ_JAKKRK010000091.1:0-7637 GCF_025654545.1 Shewanella sp. SM20
AAAAGTATGATGATGGTCATCACTTCGCTCATCGTCATACGGCCAGGGCGTTGACGCTTGCGTGTACCATCGGTTAACAGCGTTTTTTCCCATTCTGGAATGAAAACAGCGCAAAAATCATCGACATCGCAAAACACTTCCACTAATTTATGCATAGGCCCTCCGGTGTGATGGGGTTTCTCTTGGTCGAAAGATCCGATCACTTGGAGGGCTATTAGTTCAACATTTCTTATCCCGAGTTCAGGTTAAACTAATACAAGACCAACTGACTATCGTTAACCCACTTAGATGGGAAAGCTGAACATTAAACGCCAAACATTGAGCCCATCGCCACGACGATAACTGAATCCGATGCGATCAACACTCAATAATTCACCGCCTAACGGCTTAGAAAAGGCAAGCGAGAAGCCTGCCTCATAGCTACCAGAAACAATAGTATCTTGCTCTATCTCGCTAATAAATCTAAGTTCATTGAAATACCAATAGCCTACAGCAAAGATCCTTGGTTGTACCTGCAGATCCCACCATTGCCAGCGTGGTGCTAACCCTAAATCAACACCTGTTTGTAGTACTGCAAATTGATCAGAAAACTTACCATAGTGCTCGCTGTACCCAGCAAAGCGTAATCTCGATACCCACACAGCATCCTGCCCTGCTAAGATAAAGTCATACAAGCTACTGATCCCTGAGGCGATAATAGCAACGTTATCGTTTTTATCGAAGTTAGTGCCAAAACCGATATCTAAATACCCTTCCATTCGAGTATTTTCGCTCGCCTGCCAATGATGCTCAAAACCTGGGGTAACTGTCATAGTACCTATCGACGACGGCAACTCACCTTCAGTGATATCTTTGGCTAGATAATCAAAAAAACCAAAGGAGATAGGTAATCGTAACCAAGTTTGGCTACCGCTATCTTTCTTCAAATCAAAGCTTAACGGAATGCTAACGACGGTCGCATTTTGGTTTGCAGCGCGGTAAACGCCAGTGCCAAGATAACTACCAAAGGCGTAAACAGAATTTGGATTAGTGCTAGTTTCTATCGGATTACTACCATTAGCATTATTAGGTGCATGATTGATAGAAAAGCCGGAATCATCCGCTTGAGATGCAGATATGAATGTATTTGTAGCGGAAATACTATCGGCAAAGGTGGTAGGAATAACGCTCAGTAATGCCAAGCACATTAGCGACAAGCTTAATAGCAACCGACTGAAACAATGGCTCAATTGACTTAAACCTTCCTCATTTTTAACTCAATCGGTCGACTCATCATGATGACAAAACTACTTATTTTCATCCATAAAATGATATTCAGACATCATGTGTCCAAGCTCAGTGGATTTAGTTTTTAAGTACGCTTCGTTATAACGATTTTTACCAACTTGCAGTGGTACGCGCTCAACCACTTCGATGCCAAACTCCTTCATCGCTTTCACTTTACGCGGATTATTGGTCATCAAACGCACATGCTTCACCCCTATCTGTTCCAGCATAGGCTTGATCATGTCGTATTTACGCATATCCGCTTCGAAACCGAGTTGCTCGTTGGCTTCAACCGTGTTGGCGCCTTTATCTTGCAGCTCATAGGCGCGAATTTTATTCAGCAAACCAATGCCACGGCCTTCTTGGCGTAAATAGAGGATAAAGCCACTGCCCGTTTCCGCAATATTTTGCATGGCAGCTTGTAACTGAAAACCACAGTCACAACGCAAGCTAAATAAAGCATCGCCGGTTAAACACTCGGAATGAATACGGCCCAACACAGGTTCATCCGCACTGAGAGTACCGAATGTGAGCGCAACATGCTCTTTACCTGATTCGGTATCTTCAAAACCATGCATGGCAAACACGCCCCAAGGAGTGGGTAACTTTGACGTCGCGACATATTTTATCGACATACTTAACCTTAACGACAACTCTCATTCCATGAGACGAATAAGATCCCTAGAAACAAAACGAGGATTAGGCACTTAGCCAACTAAGCGCACTATTCTAAAGTGTTTTCGAACAATCCAGAAATACTTTAGTGTTTTAATCAACTAAACCAAACATGAATGTCTTTTCGATGGGCAGCACGAAGGAATGGATTAAAACGAAGCAGTGCATTAAATACAGGAGCACAAACACGTGATCGACACTCGATCCCGTGCCAGTGACATCCAATCCCACATTAAAATTTTGCGGGAGCGTATCCAGTAACTTCCGTTAGCCCCATTTCACGGCCGATAGCCGTCATAGGGTGGATTACCACAAGCCCTTTGACAGACTTTTTCAGTTTGCCCATGTCTGCTTGTTCCGCTTTTGTCAAAGCACGATGGAAAGGCAAACCTTTGATATCTGACCCTTGCTTATTCAATAAGCGGGTTTGTTGTCCTTTCACACTGCCGATTTGCTTAGTGACCGCAGCGATTTCGCGTTTGAACTGGGCAATAATGACGTCATCGCCTCTTTGTTCAGCCGCAGCAAGTTTACGACGAAATTTATCTAATTTATCGTTAAGCTGCTGCAGTTCTTGCTTTAAATTCATTCTGTTACCTTAAATTACCTAAGTTAGCCACAGTAAAATCTTAGCCTGATTATGCTAGCGTCTGTGTCAAGGCCTGAGATTATAGCAGCAAGTTACAGATCCTCGTTACCGCTTTTATAACAAACGAATGATCTGATTGCTGCTACCGCGAAACACGAGACTCGGATCGGCAAGACTTTGTTCAAATTTTCCGTCCACCAGCACATCAATATAGGCCAACACGGCGCGCTGTTCATCACTCAACTCATCGAGCACATAACCTGTCCACAGCCAAATATCCTTCCCCTTACACTCAGCCTTGACTCGTTTGACGAGCGTCAAAATGGCACTGAGATTGACAGGCAATAAAGGATCTCCGCCCGAAAGCGATAAACCACGGCGCACAATCCGCTTATCATTAAGATCGGCAATAATCCTATCTTCCATCGTCCTATCAAACACATGCCCAGAACGGGGATCCCACGTGCTTTGGTTGTAACAACCCCGGCACTGGTGCTCACAACCAGAAACAAACAAGGTCGCACGCGTACCAGGACCATTGACCACATCGATAGGGAAATACTGATGGTAATTCATTGATGGTCACTCATAGTGCATTTCATCTTTTAACACTGACACTCATCCCGTGGCACTATTTGATGCCACGGAATAAGTCTAACAGGCAGAATAAGGTAATAGTGTTACAAGTGTTTGATCCTGCGTTTTACTTCTTCTTGCTTGCCATAATTAAAGGGCCGCGCATCAGGACTGCCTAAGTAACCGCACACACGGCGCGTCACAGAAACCCGACTAGGCTCATGATTGCCACACTTAGGGCAAGTGAACCCTTTACTGGTACAACTAAATTCACCGGTAAAGCCACAGTCGTAGCATTCATCAATTGGCGTGTTAGTGCCATAGTAAGGCACGCGGCTGTAGCTATAATCCCAGACGTTTTCCAGCGCTTCGAGGTTATGCTGCATATTGGGATATTCGCCATAACAAATAAAGCCACCGTTCGCGATAGCGGGATATGGCTGTTCAAAATCAATTTTATCGTAAGGGTTAACACTTTTTTCCACATCGAGGTGAAAACTATTGGTGTAATAGCCCTTGTCCGTCACCCCTGTGACTAGGCCAAATTGCTTCGCATCCAGTTTACAAAAACGGCTGCAGAGACTCTCACTTGGCGTGCTATACAGACTAAAGCCATAACCTGTTTCGGCCTTCCACGCATCGGTAGCCGCTTTAAGATAAGCAACAATAGCAACGGCTTTGTCCCTTAATTGTGCATCGTCAAATACATGGGTTTGGGTGCCATAGAGTGCATTCATGGTTTCATGCAGGCCAATGTAACCGAGTGAAATCGAAGCGCGACCATTTTTAAAGATTTGCGCCACATCATCATCAGCGCGCAAGCGTACACCACAGGCGCCTTCCATATAGAGGATAGGTGCCACGCGGGCTTTAACACCGTTCAGTCGCTCAATACGGGTATCCAGTGCTTTACGGGCTAATACTAATCTGTCATCTAAAATGCGATAAAATTCAGCCTCATCGCCATTGGCTTCTAAGGCAATCCGCGGCAGGTTTAAACTGACCACTCCCAAATTATTGCGCCCTTCATGCACAAGCTCGCCATTTTCTTCATAGGTGCCTAAAAAGCTACGGCAGCCCATTGGGGTTTTAAATGAACCGGTCACTTTCTCGACTTGCTCGTAGTTGAGAATGTCGGGATACATGCGCATTGTCGCGCATTTGAGCGCCATCTGTTTTACATCGTAATTGCAATCGCCCGCTTTATGATTAATGCCATCACGAATCGCAAACACTAGCTTAGGGAATACTGCCGTCTTGCGATTTTTACCCAATCCCGCCATCCGCACTTTGAGCATAGATTGCTGAATTAAGCGCGATTCCCACGACGTACCTAAACCAAATCCAAAGGTCACGAACGGTGTTTGGCCATTGGCAGTGTGTAAAGTATTGACCTCATATTCCAAAGACTGGAATGCATCGTGACATTCTTTTTCAGTTTGCGCCGTGGCAAAGGCTTTGGCGTCGGTAATCTTCCAATTCAGGGCAATTTGGTAATGCTTGTCGTAGCTCTTAGCGACAAATGGCGCTAACACTTCATCGATACGGTTGATAGTTGTGCCGCCATAGATATGGCTCGCCACTTGGGCAATGATCTGCGCGGTCACCGCTGTCGCTGTTGAAATAGACTTAGGGGTTTCAATTTCGGCATTACCCATTTTAAAGCCGTGGGTCAACATGCCAGCTAAATCAATCAACATGCAGTTAAACATCGGGAAAAACGGCGAGTAATCTAGGTCGTGGTAATGGATCTCGCCCGCTTCATGGGCAGCGACCACATCCTTTGGCAAAATATGACTCTTGGCGTAATGTTTGGCGACTATGCCCGCGAGTAAATCCCGCTGAGTAGGAATGACTTTTGAATCTTTATTAGCATTTTCATTGAGTAAAGCCGCATTGCTTTGCTCAACTAAACCACGGATTTCGAGGTTGAGTTTACTGGTCGCTTCACGGCACACATCTCTGTCGTGACGGTATTCGATATACACCCGCGCCAGGGACTTGTACGGCCCTTCCATCAGTAAATTCTCAACCGCATCTTGTAGATGGTGGATATCGACTTCTGCTAATGGCGCGACGCTCTGACTGATACACGCTGCCACTGTCGCTGCATAGTCGCCATCCTCTATTCCAACTGAGTTTGCAGCGGCATTCACTGCATCCCGTATCCTTGTTTCATCAAAAGGTGTGCGGCAACCATCACGCTTAATTACGACTGGCATTGTTCAGTTCCTCTCCATCTCGCCTAAAAATTAACACTACATCTAGTGATTTTAAAAGCACAAAACACAATATGTAGAGCATTAGGCTACAATGACGGTAAGGAGTCCATGATCCAGATCATAGTTTTTAGGATGAAATAAAAGAACAAACCAGAACTGCAGCTAGGCCCAATTATCTGAAAATTGCGCCTTGACCTGCTGATTAAACCCAGCTAGTTGAATGCGTGACAATTTGTGTTTATCACGCACTATGGATGTGAATTAACGTTTAGCAAGCGCAAGATAACTACTGAGTTGGCCCGATGCAGATTGATGTACCCCCATAGATGAAGCAAGTTGCATCATAGATTTTAGCCCCTGCCACTGCTGCTTTTGAGCATCCGTAAGCGGAGGTTCAGAATTCAAATAATCCGTCAATTGGCTAAGGACTTTCGTGGCCTTCTGGGCTAGCACCGGCGACTGAGCATCATCCATATTGGTTAAGACGTTCTTAGCATCTACTAAGGTATTGATAAGAGGATTATTAGGTGATTTTTTAGCTAATGACTTGATTTCATCATCTAAAAAATCTTGCAACGATTGTTTAGTCGGCGTTGTTGTGCTCGGCACTGTAATACCGTTTTTCGATAAACGCTCGAGTTGCACATCCGATAAAATGCCATCTTTTTGTAAGCGCGACACCAATGCGGGAATATCGGCGACGCCAAATTGACCATCGGCAAAAAAATCCTTCGCCATCGATTGAATTTTCTGTGCGCGTTGCGCCCTTGGCGACAGCGCTATCTCATCGGTTTTACCGTTATCGGGTTTGGTAGCATCCGTCTGCGTTTTATTTGTTTCTATCGTAGTATCGGTTTTAGCCGTGCTCGTCTTTTGGCTATTGGCACCATAGGCATCGGCGATACTGGCACTGCTGCGATTAAGATTAAAGGCATTTAAAATAGAATTCATCGTCAAAAATTCGGCGTCTAAGACTCAATGACGGTTTTAAAGCAAAAACTAAGCCAATCAAGTATTAATCTGTGCAGAGCCTGAATTCTCGGGTAGCGAACAGCACCAGTAGCTTTATCTCTAGGACTGTAAATCTTCAATAAGGGCAAGACATTGCCGCCTCAACAAATCGAGTGCCTCTGCATCCATTTGTACTTTATTCAGCAAAGTTTGTTTCAAGGCTAGGGCTTCATGCTTAATCGCCTCTCCCTGAGTCGTCAGAGTGATCAATTTTTTCCGCTCATCTTCAACGCAGGCCAAACGCGTGATCAAGCCTTTTACCTCTAAGCGCTTAACGATTGGCGTTAGGGTTCCCATATCGAGTTTAGTCGCCATTGATAGCTGGGTTTGGCTGCAGCCGTTTTGACGCCACAGGGTTTGCATCACTAAATATTGAGGGAAAGTTAACTCGTATGCCTCGAGTAGAGGCCGATAAGCACGCACTAATGCATTGCTCGCAGAATATAACGCGAAACAAACATTATCGGATAAACAGAGTGGATCGCTAGAAGCTTGGCTATGAGTCTGTTTTGTAGCGTCTAGCTCAGGTTGAGGTAAGCAATTCTGCACGTTTAAGCGCCTGTGATTTAAACATAACGCTATATTATCCGATCTGTCCCACCTCATCTAGTTTGCGCGCAAACTATTTGCATTCGATCTTAAAGCCACGTAGAGTTAACATCATTAGTTTGCGCACAAACAAAAGGTGAGTTTTTATGAAGAGTATGACTGAAACCCGTGAAATCCATCTAGCTAGTCGCCCAGAAGGCATGCCTACGGCACAGAACTTTACTTTAGTAAATAAAGCGTTAGCACCGCTCGCTGATGGACAAGTGCTGATTAAAAATCTATGGATGTCGGTTGACCCTTACATGCTCGGGCGCATGGTTGATCGCAAGAGTTATGTTCCGCCCTTCGCCTTAAATCAAGTCTTAGAAGGCGGTGCGATTGGTGAAGTTATCGCGTCAAAAAACACCGAGTTCCCGGTTGGTACGAAAGTCAGCAGCATGCTAGGTTGGCGTGAACACGCAGTCACAGATACCGCAGGACTGACAGCTTTACCACTAACTACGCTCTGAAGAATCCCCTGATGATTTACAAATAAATCATCAAATTAGGGTGGAAGCGCATCTTGTTGCATGATCAAATGGTTTCGCCAAAAACTACACTTGGACAACAAGATGCGCGAAGCCAATATCCTACAACATTCTTTACACCAATACTGCCCAGAACTTCACCTAAAACGATTAAACAGCTTGATGCTGGCCTCTAAGGCACTGATTGAATGTAAGACACTGACCTTGACTGAGTTAGGTCGA
>NZ_JAKKRK010000092.1:0-7452 GCF_025654545.1 Shewanella sp. SM20
CTGCGCACAATGTGACCATAGATTCATGTTAAAGTGCTGCCCCTGTCATAGTCGTAAGCGACAGGGGACGGGCATCGCCCGACTTTAATATAATCTGTGTTGTGCGCGGTTAGCTCTCTCTTCAATTCTCAATATTAATAAAGTGGTTACACCATTTTATTACCTTTAATTCCACTTGATTAAATTTATGCAAATAATTTCAAATACACTTGATTTAATGTTGACAATAAATCAAGTTGCTATATAATTATATGTATACAAACAATCAAGAGGCGGTTATCATGTTCAGACTAATTTTCGTTAACAATCAAGGCAAAAATAGCAGTCGTTCAGTTAAAACTGAAACCGCTTCAATGCGTGCAATCGCTAAATTTCTCAATGAAAATAGATACGGCCATGTAACTATGTATGATTCTGATTCATATCAATATTTTGATTATAAAAATAGACCAGGGGAGTGATTTATGACTGATAATCATGGTGGCTTAAGAAAGGGTGCTGGTAGGCCCAAAGGCACTAAAACTGCTGAGCCAGATAAAATGGTTAGAGTTCCTTTGGGATGTCTTGATGACGTCAAGGCTTTAATCTCTCGATATAAAACTGCTTCAATTGAGTCTGATGGCCAAACTGATTGGATTGGTAAGAAAGGGATTATTAAACCGTAGGTTTGATGTAAGCGAAGCGGGGCGCTTTTGCGGGAACGTATAGCGCCTCCATTCTTTCCATCGTTTGATTTTGTAACAGCTTCAAAATTGCTGACATTCGTCCTGCTAAGCCGCTTTTGATTTTTGGGGGCTGTCAGAAATGAAAAACCCCCGTTCTGTCTTACGGGGGTTAACTTACACATTTCATCTGACATTATTCACAGGTCAGGATTTTTTTTCTTTCATCCCCGCTTCTATTTGCTCTGAACTACTAACCATAACTGTCATTTTTATGATCTCTTTGATGAATTCCTTTCTTTCCTTGGGAAGCCTATCGATCATCTTGCTCAAATAGACTGAACTTGTGCTTTGGTCGCCAAAAACGATTTCATCAATTGATGTGTTTAATGCTGTGGAGATAGCGACCAGCGTTTCTAAGTTCGGGTTCTTTTGTTCACCTCGTTCAATTCGTGACATTTGGGCAGTCGATATACCTGCCTTATCTATGAGTTCTGATCGGCTCATACCAAGACTTTCACGCTTGAGCTTAATATTCTCTCCAATAGTCATGTTTTGGCCTTTAAAGATTCATGTATGAACTATTTTAAGCTATTTACTTGCATAGTTGATCTATCGTTTGTATGCTTGCGCTATTAGTGTTGCATGGATGATCTGTTTGATGAACAAGCAAGCCGTTATTTACTACCAAGACATGACAGAAGTGGGGATGGGTTTCCTCACTTTGTCGTCTTTTTGGGGTGAACAATGGTTTACGTCTTTATCCGCGATTCGTCTTGATATGGTTCACCATTACGGTAATGATTTTAAAATCGTTGATATGAACCAACTAAATGATGAAGCAATGAAAGCGTTGGAGGCGTTCCATGCAAGCCTCTAATTTGCTTAGTCGTTTTTGGTTAACAGATAGATTCGGTCATTTGTGCCAGTCTAAGCCTCTTAATCCTGATGAAGTTGTCTATAGCCGTGATAACAGTCCATCAAATTACGTTAAAGGCACAAAAACTCCGCTATTACCTTGCTTTGTCAATAAATCAATTTCTTATGCTCAGCGTCTTGGCCATGTTGGTTTTGACCATTTAGCATTCACCATTCGTTTAAACAAGTTTGAAAAACTTCCTTGTGATGCGTGGGTCAAGCTGCCTGTTTATAAAACTTATCCCGATACCGTCGAAGGTTTAGACCTTTTCCAAGAGCATGTTTTGTTAGTGCGTCATTTGCGTCTTGAGCAGTTTGTTAATCGCGTTCTTGGCTTAAAGCTGGGCTCTACACGTAACTATGGCCGTTTTTTCTATACACAATCACGTGAACTAATGGATAAAAAAGGCAAAGTATCTGTCGGTTTTATTGCTTTTGGTGGCAATGACGACACGGTTTATTTTCAAATTTCTGGCACTGGCTGCAAGCATGTTTTTACTCACACTAACGGTCACCGTTTGCATCACTGGCTATCTTTTTTTGATGTTAAAGTCCTTCGCCGTTTAGACCTTTTCTATGACGATTTTGACGGTAATTTTGATTGTAAATATGCTGAGCTAGCCTATCGAGACGGTGCTTTTAAGCGTGCTAAAGGCGGCAAGAATCCCAAGATTTCAGAAACTTACGACCGTGATGATACCGGTCTTTTAGGCGAGATTGTTCGTATTGGTTCGCGTACATCATTGGTTTACTGGCGTATCTATAACAAAGCGCTAGAGCAGGGCGTTAAGCAGACTTGGTATCGTACTGAGGTTGAGCTAAAGGATGTTTCTATTGATGTTTTACTGGCTCCAGCTAAGCATTTTGCTGGTCTATGTCCTTTCTCTGAATCTATAAACCTATCTGAAAAACATGCTTTATCGCCTGTTTTTAAACAAAAAAAATCAGTCACTTTAACTCTTGAGGCAAAAACTCAATGGTTAAGGCGTCAATGTGGTCGTGCAATTTATGACTTAGTTGAAGACTGGAAACTCTCTGCGGAGGAAACGCTAATTGCGTTGGTCGGTAATGACCCCAAGCATGGTGGCAAATTGTCTGCCCCTGAATATTACTCAGAAATAATAAGGTTCTAGCTATGAAAAAAGTAATTTTTATTTTAGGTGTTGAGGCTGCTAAAGGCGTTGGTAAAACATCAGGCAAGCCATATGAATTTGGCAAAATTTTTAATTTAACGCCAGTTCGCAATTGGGAAACTGAAAAAGGTCGCAGTTCTCATAAAGGTTTTACTGTCGATGAAGAAAAATGCGTTGTTTGCCATATTGACGCATTACCTCAATTGCAGCGTTTGGAGTATCCATGTTTTGCTGAGGTTGATATCGATATCGATCCAGAAGATATGAGCTCAACCATTATTGTTGGTGCGACTCTTGTTCAGCATGTTGATATCTTCAATCCACCCAAGAAAGTGATTTAAGCTCTATGTCACTGGTGACGCTATGAGCAGAAATAAGGATTACGAAATTAGACAAAAACAGAAGGGACTTAAAAAGGTCACTCTCTGGATTCCTGATACTGTCGAAGTTGAATTTAAACAGTTAGCTGAATTTTGTTGCGAAAATCGTGATTACTATCCTTCTCTAGCTCGCCACTTTACAACTGGACGGGTAAAGAATTTTTTAAGGTGAATATTATGGAAAATCAAGAATCTTGCATTTGGCAATGCTCATGCTGTGGAAATGTTTTTGATATTGATTTGGAGCAGCCAGTTAATTATTTATCGCCTAGTTTATTTGAGTGTTCTTTATGTGTTGTTGTTAATGAAGAACGCGAACGCGAATTAATGGAAACAAATTAAAATGTCTCAGTGCGTAGCAATTAATGAAGCAGGTTATCTAGTACAGTCACAAATCTGCGACTTTGTATTAATGACTCAGGCTGAATATACCGCTATTAGCACTGAATCAATATTAGCTTTAATAAAGCTTTATTTTGAATTTGATGTTGCTCTAGCAGGGCAATTATCAGCCGCATTCTGTTTAACGTTTTTCTCAGGACATGCGTTAGGCAGATTAACTCGAACGATGGGCAAACATTCGTAGCCCTCAAAACTTAAATTTGGAGATTCATATGAACAAAGCAAAATCTTTACTTGTTAAATTAGGTGTTGGTACTGGTATTACTGCTGCCGCTTCTACTTCTGCTTTTGCTGCTGGCGGTGATTATACATCACAAATCGCTGCGGCAATTGATGCGGCAAGCTCTAACCAAACAGCGGTTATTTTAGGCGTTGTAACACTGGCCGCGATTGGTTTCGGTGTAGGCCGTTTACTTGGTTGGTTCAAGTAATTGGTCATAACTGTTTTTTTTGCCTGTTCCTTATTTTACTTCTTTGTTGAGGGATTTGGTTCAGGCATAAGACAAAGCTAACTCAAACGGTGAACAACTATGAAAAGGCTATTTCTAACTCTCGGGCTAGTGATAGCCTTTTTAATTTCTGTGAATAATGCAAATGCCGCATTAGGTTCTATATTTGACACTGCGAGTTATCAGTCTCCAAAGATTGAAAGTTCTTTTTTAGGTTATTGTTTTAATAATAACGGCTCACAAGGTGGCCCTAATTTTACACCTAGTTCTTGCCATGRTTTTTTATCATCTCAAAAAAACTCTTCAGGCGCTTGTGTTCGCAACTTTAAACAGTGGCCTCCATCTAATGGGAAAATTCTTTATACTGTCGAATATAATAATCTTATTGATTCATCTGGTGGTTGTGTCGGTGCTTGGCTGACGCGTGATGCTGGCGATTTGCGTAATCTGGTTTCTACTTCATCAAGTTCTTGCCCTCCTGATGAATTCCCTCTTTATACAGTTGGTACTGATAATAATAACGATGGTAAAGATGACCAGTGTTATAACCCTGATGAATTAGATAATCTATCTAATTGTGCTAATGAAGTTGGTTCTATGCTTCCTGCTATTACTAACATTTCAAATAAGGTTTGTAAGACAGACCCTAATTCTGGCGCTCGCTGTGGTTATTCAAAAAAAGACGGTGATATTGTTTATAAAACTGATTTAGAAATGAATTGTTTTGGTGATGGTGAAAAGGTTCCTGAGTATGACCCTGAACCTATGCCTCAGCCTGACAAGTGCGCTAAGTACAATGACCAGCTAATGGTTTGTAAAGCAGACCCCAAAGAGAAGTGCGATGCACTCGGGAACTGTGGCGACCAATGCGGCTTTGTTAATAAGGAACTCTTTTGTTTTATCGAGTGTGAAGGCGCTGATTGTGACAAAGAAACGCCTCCACCGCCTGTTAACTGTGAAACCAATCCTACTGCACCCGTTTGTGTTGAAGAACCTGATCCAGACCCTGAGTTTTGTAAAGCTAATCCAACCGACCCTAAGTGCGCTACAAAGCCTCCTGAACCTTGTACGGGTGATGATTGTCCACCTGATGGCGGTGGTGGTACAGGTGAAAAGGTTGATTTAAAGCCCGTTGTTGATGAGCTAAAAGAGTTAAACAAAAAGCTTGATTTTAAGACTACTGATAAAACAGGCAAAACTAACTTTGGTGGTTTTTCCGATTTGTTTAGTAGCTCAGATATTCAAGCAATTAAAAATATGACTGATGAGAAAAAACAAGAAATCACTGAGCAAATAACAACTATTAAGGCTGAGTTTAAAGATATGTTTGAAGTTACAGCTTCTGGCGGTGCTTATACAGATATAACTTTGAATCTATCAATGGGTGATTTTCATCCTCAGTTTTGGAGTTTTATACAGGCTAATATCGGTATTATTGGCGCCATAGTTATGGCTCTCGCTTATTTAATGGCTATAAGGATTATTTCAGAATGAAAAACTTAATTATATTTTCAGTGCTTATAATTCTTTTCTTTTATTCTCAAGATGCTATGGCCTCAGATGGTATTTCAGGCTTTGCTCAAGATGTAAAAGACTTCTTTTCTGATATATGGGCTTTTTTCACTGAGGCCATTCCAGATATGTTTTATAGGCTTGGTGCTTGGCTCGTTGAGGCTATTGTCTACGTCAAAGTTGTAATGATGTATCAGTCCATGATGTTTAGCTGGAATATCGCTAAAGTTATTCTTGAGGACTTGCAAGTTAGTCAGCTTTTAATGTCAGCGCTTGGTGGTTTGCCACCTTCTTTGCGTGCCTTTATTACTGATTGTCGTATTGTTGATGGTATTAATGTCGTTTTAAATGCCTATGCAACTCGTTTTGTTATGAGAGTCTTATAATATGGCTACAAGTATTTTTCATGGCGAACCCGGCTCTTATAAAACATCCAGCGCTATATGGTTCACAATTCTGCCAGCTTTAGAAGCAGGGCGCTTAGTTGTCACTAATATCGAGGGCATGAAGCCTTTAGATGTTATTGAGAAGGCTATAGGCAAGAAATTTCCGCCTAGTGCTCAGCTATGGCGCATATCAACACAAAATGAAGAGGGCAACCTCTTAATCCGCAATTTTTTCTCTTGGCTACCAATTTGTGCCTTGTTAGTTATAGATGAAGTGCAGGGCGTTTATCCAAATGACCGAACCTTTAAACCTGAGTTGTTAAAGCGAATTAACCCAGAAACTATTTCAACTTTACCGCCTGAGTATTTAGCGGAATATAAGGCGCGTTTAGATTTAATTAAACCTGACCATTTAGAAGATGGTGATGTTGACGATTTAGGCGCTGCTTTATTTGATGAGAACGGCCATATTATTTACCCCAAAGATTTAAGCGACTCTTTCATGCGTCACCGCAAATATCAGTGGGATATTGTTGTTTGCACTCCTGATATAAGTGAGGTGCATTCTATTATTCGTTCTGTTACTCAAAAAGCTTATGGTCATCGTTCCTGTGATGATATTGGCCGCATTATTCCTTATTACAAGCGTAGACCTAGAATATTGCCCCATAACCCTAAACAGAATGGCGCAACGGTTCGACACAATGACACGTACTATCACTTGAAAGTACCCGTTCAAGTCCATGAATTTTATAAATCCACAGCAACAGGGGCATTTAATGAGTCAGCATCTGGAAGAACACCGCTACAAGACCCGATGGTCATTATTAGCGCATTGGTTGTTATCGTTACGATTTGTTATTGGGTCTGGTTTATTGATGACAAGGTCACTGATAAAGAGGTCGCTTCGGGCGTTCTGGTCGAAGCTGCTGCTCCCGTTCTTCAAACTGTTGGGCAAGTGGACACTCAGAATCCTGATCCTTCTGATGTTCCTCAAACTCGTAAAGATGTTCTTAGTTATGCTGATAGTTTAGGTTTGCCGTATAAAGCAACTGAGATTTATCTTTCTGGTGTTCAGGACGTTTATTCTGAAAACCGTTTTTTGATGCACAGGCAATATTTCTTTGATTTGATTGTTGGTAGCAAGACTTATGCGATCGATGGTGAACAGCTTGCTTCATTAGGTTTTGAGCTTGAATACAAATCTGATTGTCTTGTTTACGTTCGCTCATCTAAAACCACAATACCCGCTATTTGTCCGCCTAAAGAGTCCCTGAACTATGAACAAGAGCCCAAAGGCCAACAGCCGTCAGTATCATTGTTATAAAGCTGGCCGAGTCGCTGCTCTGCAGCGGCGAAGCCTGAGCAAGCGAAGCGCGGCGACAAGGCCAGCCAAGTTACTAATTTTTTGCGATCGATGGATTACGCCGTATGTATTGCCGTTATTGTTCTTGGTTCTGTCGTTTTGCGCTGGAATGATTTACGCGGACATTTCTTGGATCGATATACTTAACAACGCTGATTTAGAAACTCTTTGCCGTTTTAACTAATGCCGATAACGACACTTATCGGCACATCTAATCCCTTCCATACAAAACTGCGCACAATGT
>NZ_JAKKRK010000093.1:0-7116 GCF_025654545.1 Shewanella sp. SM20
TAGCCTGTTAAGCCCATTGGCCTGGAAGTTGTTATGGCTAAAGACGGAAAAAAGCCAACCGCCCGAACAAGTCCCCAGTGTGCATTGGGCTTATCTAAGATTAGGAAAACTCGCGGGCTGGAATGACAGCAAACGAAGCGGAATTGTAGGCTGGGAAAGGTTATGGCAAGGATGGTTTAAACTGCAAACCATCCTTGAAGGTTACCAGCTAGCCTTGTCTCTTGAGCAAAAGATGTGATCAAGAGACAGGTAAGCACGGGGATAAACCGCACCCGGCTTCCCTGTGCAAAGTTGTAACATTCTGTTCCCCGTAAGCACGGGGATAAACCGTCGATTCGACAGGCGTTTTGTAGCTCAATGGACTGTTCCCCGTAAGCACGGGGATAAACCGGTATAGTATTGTTGGAAGTAGTTAATGAACGACTGTTCCCCGTAAGCACGGGGATAAACCGCAGACAAGAAGATTTGGGATCGCATTGTAGAGCTGTTCCCCGTAAGCACGGGGATAAACCGGCTATATGCCCTATAGACGGTTGTCAGACATGCTGTTCCCCGTAAGCACGGGGATAAACCGCGTATTTCATTGCGGATTTTAGCGATTTGCTCCTGTTCCCCGTAAGCACGGGGATAAACCGATATGAGCTCAACAATTATTGTCGGTGCAACGTAAGCGTAACGCCAACCACACCTTGCGGTGTGGYTGGCGTTACGCTTACAGTGGAACAGCTCGCTTGAACCGTATGGCATCGTAGCAATCCCTTGTGTCATAAGCGCCATCGCCAGATATCTCGATAATTCTTCGGCGGGTTTGCTTGAGCAAGTTAGGGAGGACTTCTGCATCGGTAACATTAGATAAACTCAGTTCTGCCGCGACGATTTCGTGAGTGCTGGTGTCTACCGCTAAATGCAACTTTCTCCAGACTCTACGCTTCCCGTCAGTACCATGCTTCTTGACCTTCCATTCACCTTCGCCATAAACCTTGAGACCTGTTGCATCAATAGCTAGATGCTGTATTGCACCTCTACTCTTTGGTTTAAATGAAACCTCGACTTGCTTAGCTCTTCGACTGATACAACTGTAATGTGGGCAGACTATAGGGACGTTAGCCAATGAAAAAACAGAATCGATAAACCCTTGCAATGCTCTCAACGGCATTGAGAAAACTCGTTTCACCATAAGCGCAGTAGTAATGGCTAAGTCGCTGAACTGACGAGGTCTACCTCGTTTATTTTGTTTGCTCTGCTTCCACTGGCGAATGGCTTCTTCATCAATCCAGAAAGTGAGTGAACCGCGGTTGATTAAGGCTTTGTTGTACTGTTTCCAGTTCGTTGTTTTGTAGCGAGGTTTCGGCATGAGACTAGGATGATTAACTTACTTAGCCGATCAGATCGCAACCTTCTGATTTAGTTCCCTCKAATTACGCAAAGCCATATATCTTTACCATAATTTACTAGCAAATCAATTAGATATAGGTTGTATAAGATTATCAAGAGAATAACCGATGATTTGAAAAGCGTTGAGTGTCCATAACGGTGTCAAAAACATACTTTTGTTATAATAATCAAAAAAATTTATACTTAAGGCCTTGAT
The DNA here is from genome assembly GCF_025654545.1 of Shewanella sp. SM20. Classification (NCBI taxonomy): domain Bacteria; kingdom Pseudomonadati; phylum Pseudomonadota; class Gammaproteobacteria; order Alteromonadales; family Shewanellaceae; genus Shewanella; species Shewanella sp. SM20. The sequence continues at coordinate 1,592 of NZ_JAKKRK010000093.1, forward strand.
TATGTAAGCTGTTCATGTCAGTCTTTTGTTTTCAGCGGAAGAGAAAAATTCGATGGGAAGTTCTGAACTTAGCTTGCTGAAAATGGCGATTATGCAGTCTTGGAACGCGGTTGTGATTACCAGTGCTGACAGGGCAGCAGGATATCCTGTAAAAATTGCGAACCCTGCTTTTTGTCAGATGACAGGTTACGCAATTGATGAGTTGTATGGTCAGTCATTGAAGATGTTACAAGGCCCTGCTACAGATCAGGAGGTGATTAACCGGCTTAGAAGTTGTCTTACCAGTGGTGAATACTTCGAGGGTATGACTACTAATTACCGCAAAGACGGTTCGCCATATTTGGTGCGCTGGAATATCTCACCGGTACGAGATGAGGTGGGTGACATCACGCACTTTGTTTCAGTGCAGCAAGATATKACTGCTTATGCCAAGGTAGAAGAGACCAGTAAAATTCTTGGTCAGGCACTGGATGTCGCAGCAGAGCCGATACTCGTTACCGATGCGCATGCAAAGATAATCTTTGCTAATCAATCGTTTATCCAGGTTAGCGGTTGCGAAGAATCAGAATTAATCGGCAATACACCAACACTTTTCAAGTCAGGCTTACACGACGATGACTTTTATAAGAACGTAAAAGCGTCTTTAATGACAGCAAAGACGTTCCAGGCAATTTTCATTAATAAACGTAAAGACGGTACCTTGTATCATTCTGAGCAGAGTATCTCCGCTATCAAAGACCAAGCTGGTAACATTACTAACTATGTTAGTGTTGGAAAAGATGTCACTGAKCGACTTCGTGAAGAGCAGGCGCTTCGTGAATCGGCAACAGTGGATCAACTAACTGGTTTGTTTAACCGCAATCATGGTAAGGCGTTGTTAAGTGAGGCTTATAGCTTTACTCTTAGCCGGGAAGAGTCCATGAGTCTCATTCTTTGCGATATTGACCACTTTAAGCAGATTAATGATAGCTTTGGGCATCCTGTTGGTGATCAGATTTTAGCTCAAGTATCGGGTCTGCTTCGAAAGTYGGTTCGGGGTAATGATCGGGTAATTCGTTGGGGCGGCGAGGAGTTTTTGATCCTGCTTGAGAATTGCACTGATATGGTCGCGGCAGAATTAGCTGAACGTTTGCGATTGCGAATTGCTTCAGAGCAGTTTCAGAATGTAGGCAAGGTCACCGTGTCACTGGGAGTTGCATCATTATTTCAGAAAGAAAGTTTAGAGCAGCTGATCAGCCGTTGCGATGAAGCCTTGTATAAGTCAAAACGTAATGGTCGAAACCAACTAACGTTAGCTACYATGAACGAGTTTCCAAAAAATTGAACGACATATCACCTGCACGTGAAATACCATCAAGTAAAATGATATGTGGTCTGAGATTTGGAACATATCTAGCAAGAATGCATTAGGGAAGTCGAGCCATGCCATCCAGTTTCTATTGGCTGTAGTGGTTTTTGTTCTTGGGCTGGGCTCCACTGCTGTGATATATCAAATTATTGTCAATTCTGTCCACGAACGTGAGCAAGTCTATTTCGAGTTCCGAGCCCGGGAAGCTGTTGAGCGAATTAAGAGCCGTATGGCAGCCTACCAACAGGTACTTCGTGGCACGGCAGGTATTTTTAATATTTACAAAATTGTCGACCGACATCAATTTAGAGATTATTACGAGCGTCAGGCTCTTGAACGCTACTTACCTGGCATCCAAGGTATTGGATTTGCCAAGGCAATTCATCCATTAGAACTGCAGGTACATATTGAACAAATTCGTGCTGAAGGGTTTCCATCCTACAGCGTACTCCCTGAAGGCCAAAGAGATCTTTATTCCTCGATAATCTATCTTGAGCCATTCTCGGGGCGTAACTTGAGGGCGTTTGGCTATGATATGTACTCTGAGCCCGTGAGACGCTTCGCCATGCAACGGTCAATGGACACTGGTGAAATGATGCTCTCCGGTTGGGTTCGACTGCAGCAGGAAGTCGGAGTTCATGAGCAAACAGGGTTTCTGATATATCAAGCCGTGTATGATAAAGACCTACCGGCTGCTACGGTGGCAGAGCGCCGGGCAAGTTTGCTGGGTTGGGTATATGCACCGTTTCGCATGACTGACTTCCTGGAAGGACTTATGGGAGAGCAAGAGCGCGATCTGGTTATAGACATCTTCGATGGTAAAGAATTGCGTGCTGCGGCGCAAACTCACTTTGGTAGTTTAAATAGAGATGATGTCTGGCCAGAGTTTGAGTCAGTCCATCAGTTAGATTTGCTGGGGCAAACCTGGACATTACGCATTCAAGCAAGTAAGAGCCTTTTGCAACGAGTCGAGACCGGGTTGCCGAGAGTTATTGTTTTAACTGGTGTCATGTTGAGTGGTATGTTGTCTGTTTTAGTTTTTATACTAATTTCAGGCCGGTCGAGAGCAGAAGCTCTGGCGAGGGAGATGACAGAGGACCTTTCAATGGAAAGGGCTAGATTGAATGCTTTTCTGGAAGGTACCCGTGTTGGCACCTGGGAGTGGCATATTCAAACTGGTGAAACTGTATTTAACCATAAATGGGCAAAGATTATTGGCTACAAGCTTGAAGAGCTTGAGCCAATCTCCATAGAAACTTGGATCAAACTCACACACCCGGACGATTTTAAAAAGTCAGAACAGTTGCTCAAGCAACACTTTTTGGGTGAGACACCTTTTTATGAGTGCGAGGCTCGCATGCGTCATAAGGACGGACACTGGGAGTGGGTTCTTGACCGTGGCAAGGTTGGGAAGTGGGATGATGAAGGTAAGCCCATCATTATGTATGGCACCCATCAGGATATCACCCGCAGTAAACTTCAACTGGAAACTTACTACCGAGGGGCCTATCACGACGTTTTGACTGACCTCCCTAACCGACAATTGTTTAATGACCGCATTTCGCAGGCACTTGCCCTGGCAGAGYGCGAAAAAACGCATCTGGCTGTGTTCTTCATTGATCTGGATGGGTTTAAGACAGTCAACGATATCTATGGTCATGAAGCCGGCGATGTTGTGCTTAAAACGGTAGCTAAGAGTATTGAACAGTGCATACGCGCATCGGATACGCTTGCCAGATTAGGAGGAGATGAGTTCGTAGTGCTGCTTCAAGATATCGTTGACGAACAAGAGGCTATCGATAAGGCGACTAAGTTCATTGCCGAAGTTAAGTCCCCCATATCTCTGCCTGCTGGTAGCGAAGCAAACATTTCGATGAGTGTTGGTATCGCGCTCTACCCACAGCATGGGATAACAAGCGAACAACTTTGTAAGCGGGCTGACCAAGCAATGTATCAGGTGAAAAAAGGCTCAAAAAATGGTGTGTTAGTTTATCAGAACGATGGTTCAATCAATTTAGCTTTAGAGAGCACTGTTATAAACAGTACGTTGTAGCTTATTGAATCCTTAAGCTCGTTRTTATTATTTTGTTACAGGCGTGCGCCGCGCTCGATGCTCTGAAACAAGCCTCTCATTTAACAAGGTCTTGATGCTGCCTAATCAATTCATCTAGCGTTGATACAATGCTCGCTCCTGCTTCTTTAATCTGAATTTCATCTTTTGAGCCAAGCAGGCCATCAAGATTAAACCGTGCTTTATCCTCAATTCCAGCAAGCGCCATTGACCAGTCAGCAAAGTTTCTCTCATCTAATGGCTCGAAGTGAAGAACCGTTACATCAGTATGTCTGTCATCTAGTTGAATAATTTCGAAAAGTTATTCTAAAGACTCTTCCGAGCCTTCAATCACCTGACAAAAATATCCCCCAGAGTAGAGAAGGGCACCCGTAATTCCCCTAGCCGGGTTATTTCGGTGAGCCGATTCCAAAATTTTTCCTATTTCCTTCTGAACGTTTTCAACCGAACCTGAGGTAGAACAACCAAACAATGGCTGGCGCTGTTTGACCAGCAAAAAACCAGTGGGTTAACTCAAACCGAATTTGCAAAACAGCAAGGCATTGACCCAACCTATTTCAGTTATCGTAAGCGGCAACTTCTCGCCTGGCAACACGAAGACGATAGCGGCTTTGTCGAGCTGACCACTCAAGGCATGTTGCTTAGCCAGCCAATGCTGCTGAAAAAGCACGATGTAGAGCTGCACTTACCGTCAGGCACGGATGCCTTGTGGTTAGCTGCGTTGCTCCGGGCGCTTTAATCATGAAGATGTTTATCGACCCGCCCAAAATCTACCTGCATAAACAGCCGGTAGATTTTAGAAAGTCTATCAATGGCTTGTCGCTGTTGGTTGAACAGGACATGCAGCAATCGCCGTTTAGCGGTGCTTTGTTTGTATTCTGTAACCGCCAGCGTACCCGTCTAAAAGTGCTGTACTGGGACAGCACAGGTTTTTGCCTGTGGTACAAACGGCTGGAAAAAGACAAATTCCGCTGGCCGCGTCTTATGCCCGATAAGGTGTTCTGCATCAGTGAGCAGCAGTGGCACTGGTTGTTGCAGGGTATTGATATCCAAAAACTGACACCGCATCAGCCGCTACAATACCAAAGTGTGGGCTGATATGCCGATCGGCTATAAATCCTTTCGATCGCAGCTTAAACAATCTAAATAAGTACAGGCACTTAGCCGTATTGGCCGTTACAATAACGGCCATGAAAAAGACACCTAAATCCTTGCCAGACGATGTGGAACTGCTCAAGAAAATGCTGCTTGAGCAGACGCAAAAGCTTGAGCGTAAACTGGCACAAAAAGACAGACGCATTGCCAAATTAGAGCAAGTAAACCAGAAACTCTCTGATAAGCTGCAGCAATTGCTGGAGCAATACAACCTTGCCCAGTACAAAAAATACAGCCCCAGCAGCGAAAGCTATCAGGGAGATGGCGAGGTGCTGAACGAAGCAGAACAGCTTGCTGACGAAGAGCAAACCCAGCCAGAAGTTGCTCAGCCAGAAGCGGAACAGCCTGCCAAACCGCGCCGCCCACGTATCGCTGCCGAGTTGCCACGGGTGGAAGTTGTCCATGATATTACCGATAAAACCTGTGCCTGCTGTGGCCATGCGCTGCACCGGATGGGTGAAGAAGTCAGTGAGCAGATTGAGTTTATCCACGCAAATCCGGGTGATTAAAAACATCCGCCCCAAATACAGCTGCCGGTCATGTGAAAACCTGGGTACGGAAGTAGCCATACAAATTGCTGGCTAATAACATCATTTCGATCAGTCAATAACATCATGCCGATCACGATTTTTCTTCCCGCATTTACAACATCTTTGTTTTACTCTGCTTGATCGGCATGCGTCAAGTTTGTGCCCTGTTTTSGCATCGATTCACCCGTTAACGTCACTCTCACAGCACGATGGATCAGCCTGTCTAAGATGGCTTCGGCAAAAGTTGCTTCACCTATCATGGCGTACCATTTATCCACTGGCAGCTGGCTCGCTACCAAGGTGGATACCTTGCCATGACGGGTATCGATGATCTCCAGTAGATTACTGCGTTCGCTCGCATCCAGCATTTCCATGCCCCAGTCATCTAAAATCAAGATCGCAACTTGAGTCAGTTGTGTTA
>NZ_JAKKRK010000094.1:0-6294 GCF_025654545.1 Shewanella sp. SM20
ATGTTTTACCTGGCACAGGGCGACCCTCTTTTTTGGCTTTATCTCGCCAATGATACAGGGTTTGGTAGGAGATCCCCTCACTGCGAGCCACTTCCGTGACCGTCATATTGTGGGGAGGTAATAATTTCTTTAAGACAGCGTCTTTACGTTCAGGTGAATATCGTTCCATTGAGCTCTCATTGACCGCCCCCTTTATTTAATTATTGGATGATTTTAAGGGGTGACAACAATCCTGACACAGGGGGGTTCACTCACAGGACTGGAAGCACTTTTACGTTGGTATCACACTGAACTTGGTCCTATTTCACCTGTGGAATTTATTCCACTCGCGGAAGAAACCGGCATCATCACCCAAATTGGCCATTGGGTGATCAATCATGCTTGCCAGCAATTAGCCGAATGGAATAGCTTAGGATTTAACGGGATCACTATTGCCGTCAACCTATCGGCTCGCCAACTGAAGGCGGACATTATCTCCACCATCGAAGTCGCTTTAGCCGTATCAGGTCTCCCAGCTCAATCTCTTGAGCTTGAGCTTACTGAATCAATGATCATGGGCAATCCGCAGGAATCGGTCAGCATCCTATCTAAACTCAAGGCCCTAGGATTGACCATAGCCGTGGATGATTTTGGTACGGGTTATTCGAGCCTAAGCTATCTCAAACGCTTCCCGATAGACACACTCAAAATCGATCGAGAATTTGTCAGAGACATCACCAACGATCCCGACGATGCCGCCATCACCAGCGCCATTATTGCCCTCGCTCACAGCTTAGAACTGAATGTCGTCGCCGAAGGCGTAGAGACCCAAGAACAGCTTAACTTCTTGGCGATGCAAGGTTGCGATCAAGTACAAGGTTTTTTACTGAGTAAACCTTTAAATGCCGAAGATTGTTTAACCCTACTCAAAAATCAATCTAAGCCACAGCCACTTTGATTTGAGGCATTATCGACAAAAACAGCCAATAAAAAAGGCTCCTAGGAGCCTTTAAACATCACCACAAATTCCTTACTTTGCTAAACGTTCAACACGCTTAACCCAACCTTCAGGACCTTTAATATGGCCCTTTTGGATTTCGGTATACAGTTTATAGATGCGCTGAACATGCTCGCCCACTTCACCATTACCGACAGTGACAACATGGCCATCTTCAAAAATATAGGAGCCCACAGCAGAAACCACGGCCGCCGTCCCAAAACCACCCGCCTCGATAATTTCACCTGATTCAATATCAGCGATAAATTTATCAAGCATGACAGTCTCTTGGCGCACTTCACAACCGAGCATATCTCCCAATTCCATAATGGATTGCGAGGTGATCGACTTCAAAATAGTATCTGTGAAGGTGGGAATAATCACAGTGCCATCTTTTAAGATGTGGAAATGGTTCATCGCACCCGCTTCTTCAATCTGTTGATTGGTCGAGTCGAGATATAACACTTGCGATGCACCAAAGGCTGCCGCGGCTTTACCCGCACGCAACGACGCCGCATAGTTACCCGCCGCTTTTGAGGCGCCAGTGCCGCCCGATACCGCGCGATGGAAAGTTTTGCTGATCAGTAAGCGTATGCCTTTGTTCACGCCCGCTGCGTAATAAGCACCACTTGGGCTTAATACCACACAGAAGGTATAACGCGTGCTTGGGCTAACAGAGAGACGGTCTTCGGTCGCAAAAATAAAGGGGCGAATATACAGACACGCACCTTCTTGCATCGGGAACCACAGGCGATCGACATCGATCAACGCATTGATCGCATCCATCTGCACTTGTTCATCGATATTAGGAATACAGACGATATCGGCGGAGCGATTCATCCGCTCGGCATTCTTATTAATGCGGAAAGTATAAATCTCGCCATCTTCGTGCATAAAGGCTTTCGCGCCTTCGAAGATCGACTGGCCATAATGCAACGCCATTGCACCCGGTGCCATTTCAAATGGACCATAAGGAACGATGCGCGGATCGCACCATTGTCCGTCATGATAATCCATCAAAAACATATGATCGGTTCTGAGGCTACCAAAGCCCACATTCCCCTCGGGCTTGAATTGCTCAGTACGGCGCTCGGACGCAGGTTTTAAATTGTAAGTTATTTCCATCGCATACCACCTTGATTACTGAACAAGCAGACTAGGGAGCGACAGGAATAAAGTCAAGAGGGGCGCGCATATCTAAAGGTCTAAGCAATAAAAAACTCGCTAACATGCTTGGCTCTGCCTTTTACACTGTCTTAGATACAAGATAAAACAATCCGCATTGGGTCACACATAATGCCAATGGCAAGTATTTTTGCCACAATAGGGTCGAACTCCCGATGAGATAAACCTATGTCTGACTATAAGATGATCCCCTGTGAGCACTACGATTACCTCGAACTTGCCTGCCTGCGCGGTTATCAGCTCAAGATTGAGTTGATTGATGGCACGCAGTGCCAAGGTCAAGCCATCACCACGCAAACCAGAGCCGACAAAACCGAGTGGCTTGTTATCCAGCAGCAACAAAATAAACAATCTCTTAGGCTCGACCATATCGTCGCTATCACGCCTGTCGATGTGAATGCTGAATTTGGCAGGATGCAGATTGCCACTAAACAAGGTTAGCGAGGACAACACATGGCAAAGATGATGTTAGCGGTTGAAATCGGTCACTGGACCGGTGGGCATAATGGCCAATATCCCCAACTGATTGAGTTTGATACGGCGCATCTTGATAGACCCTTTCAGGTCAGCGAGGGTTGGGGGCATGGTTTAGGTGGCGCGGCTTACTCACTCGCACAATTTGTCGCCACACCTTATTACCTAAAGCTCAAAACCGAGGCTCCTTGGGCGTTTGCCATTATCGAAAAGGGCTTAGCGCAACAGGATATTGATACGATCGCCGCGGCACTCTCAATCCAATATGTGGATCATCCACCGCTTGCGCCTGCACATTTAATGGAATACTTATTAGGTGAAAGCTGAAAGATTTAGCTAGATAGAGAATGAACGTGATGAACAATGCAGGTTTAGTTAGCGAGGTGTATTGCAGAAAAGCTTCACCGAGTCATGACACTCGGTGACAAGATTCTAAACAGGGCGAAAAATAGCTTAGCGCTTAAACCGCGACCGCCGCAATCACAGACACTTCAACCAAATATTCCGGTTCAGCAATAACAGCTTGCACGCAAGCGCGGGCTGGCGCATGGCCTTTAGGCACCCAAGCATCCCATACGGCATTCATCGCATCGTAATCACCCATGTCTTTCAGATAGATAGTCGCTGACAATATATGCTCACGCGAACTCCCCGCCTGCGCCAACAAGGTATCGACTTCTTCAAGCATAGTGACGGTTTGCTCAGTGATATTTTGATACTTATCCTTCGCCACTTGGCCACACAGATACACAGTACCTTGATGAATGACTATGCTGCTCATGCGGGTGCCAACGTCTAAACGGGTAATGCTCATATTGATCATCTCTTAAATCAGTACATTGAAATAAAGGGTTCAGCTCAAACCGAATAGGCCATTTTAACGATAAACAGGCGTTATGTCTGCGGTACTAACTTAGGCCAAGGCGAATAGAAGCGCGCCATCAAGGCAAATAAACCGAGACCACAGCTCACCACGGCCAACCACACTAACGGCGCCGCCACTTCTAAATTCACTAATTGGAATCCTACCAAGGCCGAACACGCCGCGATTAACGCAAAGGGCAACTGAGTCACCACATGGTCATGGGGAGCGCAACCTGAACTGGTCGCACTGAGCACGCTGGTATCTGAAATGGGCGAGCAGTGATCGCCAAAAACTGACCCCGCCATCACAGCGCTTAATACCGATAACAACAGATGAGGATCTAAGTTATGGGCAATCTCGGCGCCAATCGGGATCATAATCGCAAATGTGCCCCAACTCGAGCCAGTCGCAAAAGCCATTATCGCGCAGAGTAAAAACATGCCCGCCACCAGCAAGTGCGGAGAAAGATAAGATTTAGCCCAAGCGGCCAGCAATTTCGCCACGCCAAGATCTTGGATAACAGCGCCAATCATCCAAGTGCAGAGCAAAATTGCAATGGCGAAGGCGATCATGCGCACACCGTGGCTCAAATCCCCCACTAACGCCGTTAAGCGTCGCCCAGACAAGCCCAACATAATCAGAGTGACCAAGGTCGCCAACAAACAAGCATCGCGCATAGAGGCGCCAATATCGGCCTTAGCCAGCCAGAGCGACACATCCCAAGAAGAGACCTGCTGAGCCCCCGACCACAAAGTTAGTCCCACTGAAGCCAATAATAGAGTCAGCATAGGAATCGCGAGCAGCCAAGGATTGCCCTTGGCCTCGACTGTACTAGAAGATTCCACCACAGTCGCGGCGACAAAAGAGCGAAAACCCACGCCATACCAAGCGACAAGCACGGACAAACCTAAGGTCACTATGGCGTAAAAGTTAAATAAGGCCACATCGATGAAGGCTTCCAGCGGCGACACGGGCAAAAAGCTGATCCCCGCGATAAGCGCCATCACATAGGGGCCCCAACTGGAGAAAGGCAATAGCGCGCATAAAGGCGAAGCATTGGAATCAACCAAATAAGCGAGCTGCTCATGGCGAATGCCATAACGCTGGCTTAATGGCTGACAAACATGACCGACGGCAAGGCAACTGAAAATCCCATCGATGAACACTAACCAACCGAGGAAAACCACTCCCAGACGCGCCTGACGCTCAGTGCGGATACGGCTATATAGCCAATCGCCAAACTGACCCACGGCGCCGCCACGTGCTAACAATTGCGTCATACTACCTAGCAGCAACATGGCCAATAGCACATTGAGGTGCCACGCTTGCCACGCGCCTTGGGCATAAAATTGTTTAACACCGATATCAAGCAAATACCGCCCAGTTTGCAACGGGTCAAATTGGGCGATCAATAGGGCGCCAGAGACAATACCAACGCCTAACGCCACCAGCGTGCGGCGTAAAAACAGGGCTAAGGTTAAGGTCAACAGTAACGGGAGTATGGCGAGCAGACTAGGCGACATGGACCATTCCGATAAAAAATAAAACCAAGAATACTAACGAGTTAATAACAAATGCAAAAAAACTTAATTTAGAACCCAGTAATAGGGTATTTTTTAACCAAACGACAAGAATCGCTATTCCTTAAGTTCTAGGCACTGCTAGAATCACAGTCCCATCCAGAAACCATAGGACTCTCCAGATGAGCCTTGAATTACTGTCCAAACTGGAAACCAAAATCCAGGCTGCACTCGAAACGATCGAGCTTCTAAAAATGGAGCTTGAAGAAGAGAAGCAAAAAGCGTCTACGCTGAGTGAGCACAATCAACAATTGAATGCGCAAAACCAGCAACTACAAGAAGAACTCACTTCTTGGAACGAAAAAGTGACTGGCCTTGTTGGCTTGTTAAACAGCGAAATCTAAACAGCATTTGTTTGATGATGCTGCGCTTCGATCAGTTCGTTCAATTCTAAAATAGCCTGCTTCACTTTTGGCAGGCTTTTTCTTGGCAGTAAAAACCGCCCCTTCTCAAATTCCAATCGTCCTAAGTCTTTAACCCAAATAACACCAGTGAGAAAAATACGCGCGTGCTTAACGATAAGCTTAGGTGCGTAGACAGGAAAAACTCTCATATGACCACCTACAAGCATTCTTGTTGTTATTGATTACAGTTGTTTGACAGAAGCTTTACCACTTGAGTTCATCTTTCGGGGGCTTTTTTTCATATTTGATTGCCCAACACTGTTAATCATCTGATTTAGTTAACTTACCAATATGCCATGCTGCAAACCAAAAAAACAAAGCGCCATAATAATGTCACTTGCCAATTTTTTGACACCCTGTTAAATTAGCAGCGTTACTCAGGGTAAAAATGAGTCCTCTGGCTCAAGTCCGTACTTTCCGTTATAAGAAGTACGGTTTTTTTTGCCCATTTTTTGCCTCGCCTTTATTCAATAAGTTCAAACGACTAGCCTACAGAGGCCTAACTCAGTACGTTAAACTCCCTATCAAAGCGCTATTTGCCTTGTTGTTGCCAACCGCCCCAGTAAAGAATCCGCCTTCTTAGAAGGCGGCTTTGACTTGCCCCTGGAAGGGGCTATTCCAAAAACTACATCATCTGCAACGACAATTGAGCCTCATGTTCCTGATCTTGTTTATCTTGATGGCGCACATATCGTCTAATGATTTCTTCATTAACACCTACTGTATCTACAAAATAACCTCTGGCCCAAAAGCTATTGCCCCATAGCTTTTTACGTACATGAGGGAATTTATTGAATAGCCTTATCGCAC
>NZ_JAKKRK010000095.1:0-6115 GCF_025654545.1 Shewanella sp. SM20
ACAATGGAAACAAGAGAATGACTATCACCAACGCTCCCTGTCAGAAACAGCTATGTATCGTTACAAGCAACTGATTAGCCCGAAATTGAGCCTGCGGGACTACAACGGCCAAGTCGGCGAGGCACTGGCTGGTGTGAAAGTGATGAACAAAGTCATAGGACTGGGTATGCCTATTCGCCAGAGGGTCAATTAATACCAGGAACCCTTTTAGGAAAAGGCATTCCTAAGATTGATTTAGGCAACAACGCCATGTTGGTCTGAAAACGGTCCTAACCATACTAGATAAATGGGGTTGTGCTTCGCAAGACGTCGCCAAGTTACTGTTAATGCCAAACTATGACTCTACTCGATGTTATGAGGCAAAAGGTTTGAGTGAAGCTCAGATTATTAGGCTGAGTTATATTCTGAATATTCACACAAGCCTGAAATGCTATTTTAGCAATCCTGATAATGTTTATGGCTTCATGAATATGAAAAACAGCAACCCTCCATTTTATGGTAAAAAGCCGCTAGACGTGCTTATCAACGGCACTGAACAAGAGTTTGAGGTGGTGATGAATGCTTTGGACAGTTTAATCATCAGGTAACTGTACCGCTGGTTTTTACTGTTGCCTAATAAGTTTTATTACTTAGTGTCACAATGGACGCTTCGAGTGTGACACTAAGTATTTTAGTCGTCTCTATTTTGAGTTGGGCGGATGTACAATTTTATGAGGTTCGAAAGTAAAGATCATGGACGGCATCTAGGTGCATTATTGCCTAGCCATGATCGTCTGTCTTAATTAGAAGTGCCTTAACGAGCTTAACTAGGGTGACCGAATTCATTTGACTAGGTCAGCTCAATATGGATGTTATTGCATCCACGACTGATAAGCCTGAGTGTCGAATGGCAGGCATCAAGGTCTACAGATTGTCACCTATAAAGTAACTTTGTGTAGACATCGGGATTCTAGTTAACGTTTTTCTACCATCTCTGTGGTAAATACTGTGTGAAATACAAAGGCATCACGATATTGGTTTGTTCTAACGCTGATGAGCCTTGTGTGCCAGTTAACTTAAAGGTTTTACTTGGTGCGCATTTTTCAATGTAGGATGCCAGCGATTTTGCCCGTGTACGTTTGCCACTTTTAACTTCAACAGGGATGATATCTCCTTCATCGGTTGCCAAAATAAATTCGATTTCAGCGCGTGCGTCATTCCATGAATAGCTTGGGTCAACGCCAATGGCTGTGAGCTCTTGTTGCACAAAGTTTTCAGCCACATAGCCTTTGTATTCGTAGTTTTGTTGCTTAATCTCTTTATAACTACTGCCTAGCATATGATTGAGCAGGCCAACATCAAACATAAACAGTTTAACCATATTTTCTTTTTTATAGGCCGCCAGAGGTGATTTCGGCAATCCTTCAATAGGGTAGTTTGGCAAGGCTAAGCGGCAACAGTTAAGCCAATGGATCGCGGTTTCAAAATCGCTATAACGAGATTTACGCTCATACACATGTTTAAATTTAAAGCGCTTAACGGATTCATCACTGACAATTGATAACTGCGCTGGAATACTATTAAACACAGATTCAATCAGTGTGGCATCGACCTTGCCCGCGTACTTACCAAAATCGCGGCGATAACCTTCAACTAAATCAGCATGAATTTTAGTGACTTTTTCAACACGCTCTAAAATGCTTGAATCTTTAAACCGATACCAAGCTGAAACGGCTTCTGGCATACCACCGGTAAAAAAGTAGTCTGTTAGTTTATCCATCAATTTCGCGTGCACTGCCGATGTGCTTGCTTGACTATCAAATGCTTTGATCAGTGCTTGCTCGTTTGATGCGTAAATAAATTCTTGGAAGGTCAGTGGTCGCAAATTGTATTGTTCTACCTTACCCACGGGGAAGGTGTTGAGCAAACCAATATTCGATCCGCTGGCTGCGACAAAATAGGACGGTGCTTTTTCGGCAAAATACTTAAGCGAAGTAACTGCACGTTCACATTCGCCAATTTCATCTAATATCAGTAGATCGGTTTCTGGGTTGAACGCCTGATTGGTCAACAGCTCAATGTTCATTAATAGCTCATCAGGTGACAGTGAGCCATCGAACGCTTCTTTGTAGGCGGGATTTTCAAGAAAGTCGATACGCAGGATGTTGGCAAAGGTGTTGCCAAACAACTCTTGCAGCAGATAGGTTTTACCCGTTTGCCTAGCCCCATCAATCAATAGTGGCTTGCGCACAGGTTGTTTTTTCCATGCTACTAGAGCGTTGAGTAAGTTGCGCTGCATTGTAGTTTCCTGGCAATTAAGATTGTTAACCGCCTATACTATAACCTACTTCACACTTTTATGCGCATAAAAGTGCTGAATTTTTCATTTTTACGCGCATAAAAGTGTAATCGCGTTCTAGTCGAGTATAAAACAACCGCTCAATAGCTCTTTTTCTCAAGAACCTAGTTGAGCATGTAATGTGCCAGCGGTGAACTAGCAGAGCTAAGCCTTATTTGTTGTTCATCATCATTATTCCCATCATATGAAAGAGAAACATTAGCGCGTTAGACGAGTATTTTTTCTGCTTGCGGCGGCCAATGATCTCTTTTTCGTCTGAATGTCTTAGCTCTAACCACACTGCACCATTACCTGTGCGGCCTTTATGTGAAGATGGCTTTGATCTGAGCGCCTGAATACCTTTGTAAGCGTCTCTCCAATGCTCTTTCAGGATAGAGTGGTTAATTGATAGTGTTTGCACTCGCCATTTACTTTTAGGTATTGCAAATGAAAATGTCGTGATAAAGCGTTCTAAATCTTCAGGTTTTGAAAAGTATATCCCTGACTTGCTATTGCTTTTGTTGTTGAGTGCATATGCTAGCGCCCACTGGATTGCTTGGGGAGTATGTGGGTACTGCTGTCTAACTTTTGTGATAATGGAGTCAAGCCATTTTAACTCAGATGAAGAGCTTGGTTGTGAGGGGAGAAGCGATTGAGAGCTGCGCTTAGATTGTAATCTAGGAGTGTTATAATGAGTCTTTATTGCCATTAGCGCGGTAGCATTAATATGCCATTTATCGATAAGGCCCGATTCAATATGGTATTTGAAAGCTAGTTCAATCGGATCAATACCAAGATCCATTTGCTTTAAGATTCTGTAACAAGTGTCGATATTTATAATGGGTTTAGGATCTGACTCCGGTTGAATTGCTATTGTATTTTTGAGCTTTGACGTCTTAATTGGTTTGAACTTTAATTTTTTCACAGTGTAGCCAAGAAAGGTCGCTATACTCCAGCTGGCATCTGTTTTATTTAATTTTGCCAAATGACTTAGATTTCTGCGAGAACCAAGGGCTAAATTCAGTAACTGCTTTTGCGTTACCTTTAGCTTCATTTTAAGTAAGTTGGAATAAAGTACTAAATCGCAAAAGTGGAAGTAGTTACTGAAGCATGTTGCTGGGGATGAATGTCCATCAAATGCGGCAATCGCATAATATTTATTTCGTAGGTTTTTACCTGCTATTGTGTCGGTTATCTTGTTGATTTGCTTTAGTGAATAGGGAACAATTTCTGAATAATTAACACTGTCATCACCTAGTTCAAAAATTAACTGTACTCTAGATATTGCACTATGCCTTAAGTGATGAAATACCAAATGGTCAAGTCCTGACAGCTGTCTGAGGGTTGTTGATGTGAAATTTGAGATCAGAAATTTATCTATTGGCTTGCTGTTATCTTGTCCAATGGTAAAGGCTAAACGAGTTTCTGCAGCATTGATGTTTTCTTGTCTGGTCAGATTTAAGAACGTTGTAATAATCTTTTTTTCATGTTCAAGCAGTAAAATGTATAGTGGTACTTTGCGGCGAGAAGACGGGGTTTTGTTATTCTCAAATTTATTTTCTCTTATTTTTAGCCAGCCCTCTTGTGAGTTTTCTATATCTATTAGTCTAAGTTTAGTGATCTCACTAATGCGTAAGCCGCATCGATAAGCAATTATCAATATACTTTTTATGACCAGCTTATTATTGAAGTCTAAATCTGCTATTTTATCAGCGGTTTTTAATAGCGCTTTAAATAGGGTTTCATCAATAAAACCAGCACTAGTATGGTTTTTATATTTCGAGCCTTTTTTTATCGGTTCAAGTAGCAAAGGGAAGCCAAATTGTTGAACGGCAAAGGCGTGAAAGTCACTCAATCGAGCTGCTAGTTGAGTTTTGGCCTTCTGGTCATTAGTTAGTTCAATCAATTCAGTGTAGAGATCTTGAAAATCTTGTTCATCGCCCTCGTTTAAATTTATTGACTCAGTTTGATAAAGCCATTTTCTCGATAGGGTAGAATGATAGGTACGTATTGTCGAAGGCTTACATGTGTCGAGCTTATGTATAAACCATTCGATTAGTACTTCTTGGGCCGTCGACAGTTGACTGTCACTTACAAGCTTTTGTAATTTTTTTGCCAACGAGTCTGATGTCAGCTTCTTGTTGTTGCTTTCTTTTAGTTCTTTGGATAATGCTGAAAAGAACTTTGATGATGGAAAAGTCGGTTTAGCAAGCTTTATTTTTGTTGGTGAAGCTTTCCTCAGAGCGCTATAAAAATTAAGACTAGGATGTACTTTAATGGGGCTTGTAACTAATCTAGCTAAATTCGCTTTAGGTAAGCTATACGCGATGTTTCTGCCCATTGAATACTCAAGCATTGCTTGAGATATTCTCATGTTTGGAAGAAATGGAATAACCGTGATAGCTGATTTTACTAATTTCTCAAGACTATTAGGCAAAGGCACATTGCCGATATAGTCATTAGTGATTAAAGCATGAATCGTTTTATTGTCTATGGGCGCTTGCCAATTAGCATTTGTCGGGGTTCGTTTGAGTGTTAAAAAATGCTCGATACAGCTAATAGTCAGTGGGGATAAATACCAAGTGAACTCGGTTGTCTTTTTGCCGTATTTTACGATATTTGTATGGTAGCCATGTTCATCAATTTCCAGTGATATAAAAGGTAAATTATTGACAGTTGAAATATCTAACTGGGTATTTAATTGCGCTGATATTGCTTTTACTAAGTGGTGATTAAGGCAACCTGAGTAACAAATAAATGAGATAATAATGGAGCGGTAAGCATCTGATATATTAGTGCTGTGCCCATGTTGCGATAGCTTGTCAAACCAATTGCTATATAGCTGATGGAATGCAGCCCCTTCTTGCATAAAGTCTTGATTGTATATCGTTTTTTCAGCCTTTTGCGTAACAATGAAAGACGGTATGTCTAAGTCGACACCGAGAGACTCTGCTCTCTTGTTGAAAACGCCGACACAGTGATTAAAGGCTCGTTTTAGATCCGAGTTTGAGTTATACGCATGTTCTATGTCTTCTACCAATTGAAGCCAACGAGTATTAAAATCTTGTGAGGCAGGAAAACTAGCTTCATTCGGGAAATGTTTATCTATGAGCTGTTCCGCTTTTTTTACTACTTTAAGTTGATGGCGTTTTCGTTGTTGTAGCCGTTTTTCTACACCAATCTCCGTCGCGTCCTTAGACAAATGTAATCTCCTTACAATCAACAGAAACTAGTTTTGTGTTAATTGTGTTACTGATTATCTTTAACTCATTGATTGAATACGAGCAAAACCGTGTAAATGCAGGCTCATTTAGTTCGGCATGCCCCATCCAAGCTGCTATTAGCTCTGGAGGTACATTTTCGTCAACGAGTAATGATCTCACATAATGCCGATGCCAATTCAAAGGTAAGGGAAGTACACTATCAAAATGAGCGGTCATGGTTTTAGGCGTCACTTCTTCTATTGCGCCATCGTTGATAAAGAAAAACAGGTGTTTCTCTCCAGATATGGCGTCCTGATAACGTTCTGAAACTTCTATTTTGAGGCTCCGGTGTTTTTCAAGATAGTTGTCACTCTTTGTTTAAATATTAAGCTGCATTTATTACGCCTTCTTCTGGTGCCTTATCTGGGTTGAGTGTTACAGCGCCAACCGCTTCACAATTTCTGATCTCTGTAGACCAACGCATCGGTTTTCTTTCCTTCGCCGCCTCAAGCACTTTCTTGCGCTTCGCTAAAATAGCGCCATCTTGCAGTGCATGACGTTGCCCTGGTGAGACAAAATTTAGCTGGCTGTGTTT
>NZ_JAKKRK010000096.1:0-5971 GCF_025654545.1 Shewanella sp. SM20
TTTCGACCTTTCGACCTAACTCAGTCAAGGTCAGTGTCTTACATTCAATCAGTGCCTTAGAGGCCAGCATCAAGCTGTTTAATCGTTTTAGGTGAAGTTCTGGGCAGTATTGGTGTAAAGAATGTTGTAGGATATTGGCTTCGCGCATCTTGTTGTCCAAGTGTAGTTTTTAGCGAAACCATTTGATCATGCAACAAGATGCGCTTCCACTCTAATTTGATGATTTATTTGTAAATCATCAGGGGATTCTTCAGAACTGTGTCCCTTCGCCATGTAATGGGCTTTCCCCATCTCAGACTACTACGAACGCTCCGCCAGCTTGTTTGTCATCAGGGTCATGCTCCCTTAGCATTCAAAACAAACCTTCCCCGGTTTACCTACCTGAACTCGAACATATTGGGGTGGATGCCGATCGCAGTCTTTGACCTTATCGTACTGTAAGGTGATGATGCTTAAACGCAGAATTGTGATTTAACGTTTATCCATTAATAAGTACATATTTATTACTCATTAACTCGGTAATAGTGCCCATACATTTAGCACTATTGCAGCACCATATTACCTATTAATTCGTGTAGGCAATGGCGACGTTTCAGCCCATAGATGCGGGTTAATCGGTTCATGTTCTTCATCCGTCCAATACTTAGTCTAGAGGAGCATCTTGGCTTAACGAATTCGCCTCACTCCCCGTTGTCAGCGAGTTACATCACCTTATCAGCATACGATAAGTCACTGCCGCTCAGACTCAACTATCTGCACAACCAGATAGTGCCATAAACAATGTAGCTCCTGCCGTAGTGTTCATCTATTTCAGATAGACTCGTGGTTCATTAAAGCATTCCATGCTAGTGCTGAACTCCGGGCACACAATAGGTCACGTCACCCGCCCAAACCTCATTAGCCGATACGGGGTTAAAGTTCATGTTTAGCAGGTTATCTGCCACTGCATCTGAGTGTTTTCGCTGTGTCGTCACCTTGTAAGCGCGTCGCTGGGTTGCTTTGAGTCGAAGGCGGTGCATAATTTTACGAACGAGATAGCGACCAACCTGGTAGCCTTCCTTGCGCAATTTCTTCACCATTTCACGATTTCCTAAGCTGCCTCGACTTTGCTTAAATAGCTGTCTAACAAATAAGGATAGGCCGCGCGTAGCCGCGACCTTATCCCAAGTGTTGAACAAGCCCGATGCTGGTTGTTGACACTTTATTATGCAAATAGCTGATTGAGAATTTGAGGGTGCTAAGGTCGTACTTTGAAAGAGACTTTTTTGCAGACATGATCCGCCCTTAGCGAACGAGCTAATATTTTTATCACTTGTTCATCAAGCTGTTATCGAGTCCTCATTCTGTTTGGTTAACCCGTTATCCTTATACTTCTCGCCTTAAGCGGTGATATTAGCGCCTGTCGGTCGATGATGCATATGAACACCCATAAAATGCATAGCTTGATGGCAGCAAGGGCAATAGCGCACGGCTAAGGTACGTTTGACCTCAGGTAACATGGGGAACACTGCACCTGCGACAGCCAACATCAGTTGGATTTGTTGCCGTAGCTTTTTGGCATTGCCTCGCAGTAAGCCATAGTCTCGTACTCGCCGTAATCTTTTGGGTAACACATGTTGCAGTACCAACCACAGAAATTCGACGGCGGGCAAGCTGCGTACTTGTTGGCAGCGGGCCTGACTGTCTTGATAGGTAAAACTCACCTGATTATCGACATGACGACAAATACTGCTGTCGGGTAAAACGCCCCGATAAAGGTAGCGCGACAGATATTGCAGTGCAGGTTCGCCTTTACCCACGAACTGACAATCGACCACCCATTTCGAGTGGGATTGATGTGGTAGGGTGAGTTGAAGCGTGTCACTCAGATAAGCCAGTAAACGTGCTCGCCACACCTTGGCAAGATTAAAGGCGTTAAATAAGTAATGGGTTTGACACTTGCGCCATTGCCGCTTGCCTGAGTGGTAGCTCCCTGCTGGGATAATGAAGTGCAGATGTGGATGGTAGTCTCTGCGCCGACTGTGAGTATGCAGTACGCCGGTGAAGCCGATGTCACCACTGAGCTTAGGGGAGCGTGCGGCAAAGTCTTTGAGTACACTCGCTGCCACGGTAAACATGGCGTGATAGAACGGCTCGGGTTGCGACTTCGCTATGGCTCTTAATTCAAACGGCAAGGTAAAGGTCACCATAAAATAATTCACCGGTAATAACTTGGCTTGTTGTTTATCAAGCCAGTCACATGTTGTGCCATGTTGGCACTGTGGGCAACTGCGATGACCGCAAGAGAGCGGAAACTCAAGCTGTTGCTCGCAGGTTTGACAATCCCAGCAACTCACCCTCGCCGTGTTGCAACGACAGCTGAGCATGGCATGGATAGCAGCATGTATTTCTGGGGTGATTTGATGGGCATAACGCCGCCGAAAATCCGCCAGATGTTGGCGTAAAATATCGATAAACTGGCTCATAACCCACACTCCCACCTCAAAGCTAAGTCGTTGGTCAGTTGGTTAATTGCCTCACAGGTATTTTTACGGGTGATATCAGTGAGCCGCGTGTAACGGGCGGTGGTATTCAGGCTGTGATGGCCAAGCAGTGTTTGCACTGAGCGCAAATCGAGTCCTTGCTCCAGTAAATGGGTGGCATAACTGTGGCGTAGACTGTGCGGACTGATGGCTTTATGAATGTTGCACTCGGCAATGACTTGCTTCATGGCTTTTTGGAGCCCGCCTCTGTCCATGAGTGAGTCAGGTTGATTATCTTTACCCGGAAATAGCCAACGAGGATGACGGTGGGTGCGCCAATAATAGCGTAAGGCTAACAAGGTGCGTTGAGGTAACGGCACCAGTCTATCCTTGCCACCTTTAGCATCACGGATATGCACCTGCATCAGCCCCGCATCAATATCCCCGACCTGTAATGAAATTGCTTCACCAAGGCGCAATCCCATGCTGTACAGGGTTAAGAAACAGACCTGATAACGCAGCTGACGCGTGAGGCTGATAACTATCGCGACCTCGCAGGGCGTCAGGATATCGGGCAGGTGTTTCACCTGTGGTGGCTTAACAATATTAAGCCACTGCCAAGATTTATTGAGGACGTGAAAGTAGAAAAACTGCAAGCCGTTACGGTCGAGTTTGACGGTGCTCCATGAATGTGAGGCAATTAAGTCGGCAAAATAGCGCTTTAAATCATCGGTGGTCAGGGTATCGGGGCAGCAGTCAAAATATGCCGCAATACGGCGTATAGCTCGGCTATAGGCATCAATGGTTGCAGGCCGCTTGCCTTGCAAGGTTAAGTTGGTAAGATGTTGTTCATAAAGTAAATCAAAGCGTTGTTGTTCGTGAATGTCCATGATGATACTCCTAGGTTTGCGACCGAAGCAGGTCGCGTCTAGCAAGTATTTAGGATGAGGGGCAAAAGGATGGTTTTATCTTGTTCCTGCCGCAAAGCGGCTTCGTTCAACAAGGCGATAAAGCTTCAGTGTTTCAAGGCTTATCACGTTTGCAGGGCGTTTATGCCAATCGTAATAGCCTGACTTACTGACACTCATTACTCGGCATAACAGTGTTATAGGAAACAGGTTAGATTGCTGTTTGATGAAACGAAATCTTACTTCATTTCTCTCGCAAAGAAGGCGCTTGCCTTTTTTAGAATTTCTTTCTCCATGCGTAATTCTTTGTTTTCTCTACGCAATCGTTTCAACTCATCACGCTCAGATTCTTCTAAGGTGATACCTTGTTTCAGGGCTTCGTGTTTTTCCTTCCAGTTGTAAAGCAGGCTCGTGCTAACTCCAAGAGACTTTGCCGCATCGGCAACGCTATAACCTTGTTCTAGCACCATCAAGACGGCTTCATCTTTAAATGCCTGCGGATAACTCTTATGTGATTTCTTCAGACTCATATAGACCTCTTAATTTATTGACCATACTGTCTCAAAATTAAGTGTCCGATGGGATTAGACCAGAACTCCGACTAGAGTTATTCTATGGTACTGATTTTATTCAAGAGTTAGAGCGCGTGTATGCATCTAAAGGCTCTCGAGCTCGCAGTATTAGCTACTTACATGTAATTGACGCACTAGTTAAAAAGCCATTGGCGTTTCGCAATTCGCAGCTACGTGATGATTTACTTCCGGACGACAATTACAAGGCCATCTGGAAATACGTCGACGAACACCTTTTAGCGGATAAAGCGAGCTATTACATGGTAAAACTGCTGCATTTAGCCAAACAAAGTGGCTGTGAGCGTCAATTAGGGCGTTTTGTGGCAGCGTCAATTACTCAGCGACAATTACCGGCCATCCGAGAGTGTGAGAAGCAGTTTTTGTTCATTGAACCAAACACCCCCAAAATGACTATAAAGCAGCACAGCTTGAGCTCTTACAGCAGCATGATACCTGGAGGCTTAAATGGATAACTCAACCGCCTCACTCCCGCTCATGCTCAAGCAGCTAAAGCTCGCGACAATGGTTCAACAATGGAACACGCTGGGTAAAAAGGCGATAAAAGAACAATGGAGCCCTCAGCAATATCTGTCTGAGTTATGCCACATCGAGCTTGCAACGCGTGATGACAGGCGTCTTCAACGGTTTCTCAAGGACGCTAAATTACCCGTGGGTAAGAACCTTAGCAACTTCGATTTTAATCTTGTTGAAGGCGTTAATAAGCATCTTATTGCCGACTTAATTAATCAACCAAGTTGGTTAAAGCTCGGTGGCAACATCCTGCTTTTTGGTGCCAGCGGCTTAGGTAAAACGCACATCGCAAGCAGCATTGGCTACGGCCTGATCGAACAAGGCCACAAAGTTAAGTTTATTGCGGCCTCAGCTATTGTTCAGCAACTGCAGCAGGCGAAGCAACACTTACGACTGCAAGATGAGCTTCTAAAGCTTGATAAGTACAGTTTATTGATCATCGATGATGTTGGTTACGTTCGCAAAACGGAACAAGAAACGAGTGTGCTTTTTGAGCTGATTGCGCATCGATATGAGCGCCACAGCATGATCATCACATCGAATAAATCGTTCGACCAATGGGATGAGCTTTTTGATGACTCAACGATGACCATAGCGGCTATCGATCACTTAGTTCAATTCACTGCGAAGGTGAAAGTTATCGTCGTAAAACTGCCCTGAGTAAGGGCGATTAAAATTCGGTATCAACCGGCCAAGATAATTGTCGGAAAACCGGCCAAGATAATTGACGCTAGATACAGAACAAAGTTTATGTCTAAGCTTGTGGAGTTAGACAAAAATAATCACCTTTATTCTCTAGCTTGGTCAGAGTTTTCTTCATGCATTCGAGTTTTATTAGACAACAAGTATGTGTTCCAACCTTTTTGGGACTTCCACAATGGGAAGTTGAATGAAGAAGAGTGGATAATACGTTTTGCTGATGCAAAAGTAAGAGCAAATACAGCGCTTTCAACTAGGCGAACTGATTCGCTAAATACGCTAATTCTGCAGCGTTTATATACTTTGAGAAATCAATTGATCCATGGTGGAGCAACTTGGAATAGCTCTGCTAATCGCGATCAAATTCGAGATGGCGTGGCATTTCTATCGAAGCTAGTGCCTATTATTATTAACATTATGATGGATAACTCCCATGAGCTGTGGGGGGATGCTAATTATCCTGTTATCAAAGATTAATGTTATTAATTTTAGTCGTCTATAATCTTAATCAGTAACAGTATGGGCAGTGAAATTTTTGTACCTATGGTCAGAAGCTAGGTATCCGTCCGGTGATCTGCACCTAGCCTAGTTTTGCATTCCAAGGTAACAAATGATCCAGGCTTTCTGGCTTGAGTGACAGCTGCTCTAGGCAGTACATGAGATAGTCAAAAGGCATCAGCCCATTAGCCTTGGCAGTTTCTATCATGCTGTACAGTATGGCACTGGCTTTTGCTCCATTGGCCGTGTTGGCAAATAGCCAATTTTTACGGCCAATGACGAACGGCTTTATGGCTCGCTC
>NZ_JAKKRK010000097.1:0-5675 GCF_025654545.1 Shewanella sp. SM20
TGATGGTTCAATGCCTGTTGTGGCTAGTTGGTTTACACGCACAGCAACAGGGCTGGGATAAGCATTTTCAGGCCAATACCATTGGGCATCGAACGGTACTCTCAACGATTCGCTTGGGATTGGAGGTACTCAGGCGGCCTGATTATCAAATCACGGAGAAAGAATTGCTGGCGGCCTGGGTATTATTCGCCAATCAGTTGCTCAAATATGGCTATGCTATGGCTGATTTATGAGGGGATCCTTCAGCACAGAGTATCTATGACCTAATCAGTGAGGTTAAATCGGTTACCTTCAGTGGGTTGAAAGGAAAGGGGACACCTTACAAACCAAAAGGGGCTTTTAAGTCTAAAACGAAAAGAACAAGTCGGAGCAGAACTAATACAAGTAGAGCTAGATAGCCAGGCTCTGGCTTACCTTTCACTGATTTTTTGTTCTTGTAGAGCTGTTCTAGCTTCCAGTGAACGCTTATAGTTATAATCTTTGAACCAATCTTTACTACCTGTTGAAATGTGTCTTTATTTATTTGATTCTTTTTCAAACTCTTCATTATTTGAGCTATTAGATAATATTTATAAAAATTGAGGAGCGCTAAAAAAACCGACAGTTAAAAATGATTTGCTTTTTAAAGATACCTCTTGAAAAATATCAGTCTCGTATTGTTGTCTTAGCTCCAATATGTATTTATTAAGCTTTTTATTATCTTGTTTATTTATTCCATTATTAGACTCTATCTTTATAGTGATATCTCTGAACACTAACTAGTTTTAAGTGTTCTTATATTTAAACTGATTTTTTAAAAAAGATAATTATTTAAATAGATTTTGCCATTTATATAGTTGCAGCTCAGTTAATGCTTTATAGAGCAATATTGCCCACTCATAGCAATCAGAAATACTTATATTAATTTTTTTGTCTTCTGCTTCTTCGTAAGGTTGAACAGCACCTGCACATACATCTAAAAGATCTAACAACAATCCATTGTTTGTATCTTTTCTAATTCGACAAATGACTTCATCCGTTTCTACAATAAACACTGTCATTTTCTCAATTAATGGAGATAAATATGCCTGCAATATTTCTATACCTATATCATCAAGATTAGAGGTTAACTCATTAAAACAGTGTATATGGTTGACAGTAGCAAATATCTCGGAAATAGATTTTTCAATTGACGATAACTCAGTAAAATAAATGATGTTATTTGTCTTAAAGTTGAAATGATCAATCGCTTCTTTATTTAGAGTTCTAGGAATATGTAGATAAGATTTATCTTCGTCTAATACAGGAGCATCACCAACAAAGCTATTAGCTAACAAGACCCACGCTAGATTAGAAAAAGTAGTGCCATTACGCATTGGAACTACTACAAAATTATCCCATTGATTAGACATTGAATAATATTTTAGATCTTTAAACTCTATAGGTCTTATTGCTTTGCAAAGTGCATTGACAATAGATATCAATATTATATCAAACGAAGATATATCAGTAACTTCAACACCTATCCATAATGCTTTATTATTTTCATATCTGAAGTTTTCACTTAAAACACAACTCTTCAAATTACTTGGTAGACTACTAACAAGTGAATATTTAATCGACTCAATCAATTCCTTTTTTGCTCTATCAGCTATTACTAAAGCTCTTACTTCTGGTGAATCTTTCCAATGATTTTCAGGGTTAAAAGCAAATTGATACCATAACGGCCATGATTTCTTGAATTTTTCATGTTCTTTCTTCTCTAGTTTTTCTAAAAGAACAGGGTCTAATATTTCCTGAAAGTGATCTCTAAAGTCTTTCTGAAAAATTTCCAAATGATTACGTGCATCATTAAAGTTCATTGTTGCAAGATGTAAAGTATGTTCAGTGAATGGATGACCTATTTCTTCAGCTTTTTCATAATATATTTGATGCTGTTCGAGAGGTAGCCTGCCGATTAATCCATTAATAATTAAAATAATATGTGATTGGCTAAAGAAATTACTTATAGAGTGAATATAGTTACTTAAAGATTTTTGATAAGTCTTAGAGTATTCCTGCATCATCAAAAAATTAATCTGATTTACTCTTTTTTCTTCTGATACATTTAGGGTTCCTTCACTTGTCATACCCCATTGATCTACAGCTAATTTAGGTAACTTTGTGATTTGCCAATTAACTAGCGATAACGCCTCCCAATACTCACTTTCTATTTTGCCTTTTCCAATGAGAGCTTGTGATTTAAATTTTTTAAAGTATGAGTTTAATGTTTTATTTAAACACACTAAACCATCTGCAATTTGCTCTCGTACAAATATGATATTATTGGCATACTCAAGCCAATCATCTGGTCTATTAATATAATCAGCATAATTTGCCCATGTTGAGTTCATATTAACAAATTGCTCTATAGGAATATAAGACTTAAGAATGCTAGGTTTATTTGATTCATCTATGGGTAATTCCATAAAAATATTTTGATGACCATAACCTTTTGCACCAAATTTTTCTTTATAAGGAAAAAGTTTTCTTAATAACTTTGCTCGTAATACACTGTATTTATTCAGGGAGTTTCCTGAATGTCCATCATCATTGATGTATTGTTCAGGGATAATATAATGTGAAATAGGGTTATCAGTTTTTTGCTCTAACCATATAGTTTTAGTTGATTCCTGAAATAATCTTCCTATTATTACTTCATTTTTCATCATAAATTTTTGATATAAAACTTTATCAAAATAGTAAATGCCGATGACTAAATCAGCTAAAGATTCGATACATGTAAAGGAGTTATCAATGTCTATATCAATTAGCCAAGTCACTTCAACTTCTGAATTGACTTTTAACTTTCCAAGCCATAATAAAACCTCCCCTAAACCAGACCATTCTCTGTCATTTTTAGGTCTAATGAATTCATCATTAAGTTGTACTAACCATTTCTTAATATCTTCGTAAACAATCTCTGAAGAACCAATTTCAGACCTTAACTTTAGAGCTTCATTCCTTTTTACTGGATTATTTTGCCCTAAAAGACTAATAAGTTCTTCAGCAGGATCTGTTTCCATTACTCCACCGATGTCAGGAAATAACATATATGCCCAAGCATCATTGCCTACTAACTTCCTTGCCGATTCAATAATGTTTTTATTTTCAATTGTATAACGATGTATACCAAACCACAATAAAGCTCGACCAATGCCAGCGACAGTAGCCCAAGAATTAACTTTTAGCTTAGAAAGCTGATTAAAAATCAAACTAAAATCATTTGGTTTTTCAGAAAAAGAGTAAAGAAGAAAAGTCT
Organism: Shewanella sp. SM20; assembly: GCF_025654545.1. Lineage (NCBI taxonomy): Bacteria > Pseudomonadati > Pseudomonadota > Gammaproteobacteria > Alteromonadales > Shewanellaceae > Shewanella > Shewanella sp. SM20. The sequence goes on from NZ_JAKKRK010000097.1 coordinate 3,281, forward strand.
CAAGATCAGTTTCCTCTAAACACGGCATTACACTTAATGCAGAAGTTATCCAAGGCGAAAAAGTTGGGTCAGCTAAAACATTAACTAAAATTCTTGATCTGATAGGGTGTAACGCTTCTATTTGGAGTTTATCGTTAGAGCGCCTAATTAAGTATTCATCTTCGAATAAAGCAAATGTACCAATAGGATCATTTAATGATAGTTCATCAACTAACAAGCCTACTTTTAATTTAGCCTCGTAAGTCGTTGCAACGGCACATGCTAAAAGTAAAGTTATTGCTTTAGGTTCTAATCGACCTTCTCTAACTTCACAACGTAATCGTTTCACCTGAAATGTTAATTTGTCTACCAATGATTCTGTTTGCGTTAAGAAATAGATATATTCCAATAGTGACCCATTATTACCAAAACTTAGCCAAGCTTGTTCAAATGAAGGATATGGTTTTGCTACTTTTTTATTAATAAGGTTTTGGTAAATATTTTTAGCTTCTTTTTTAGTGAACTGAAGCCGTAATAACGCTGGAAAACCTATTTCCTCATTTGAAATATTTTGTCGAGCAAGATCTTCTTCCCTGATCGTCAGTAGAATTTTTATATTTTGGTGTTCTAATAATGATTTAACAATACTAGTCCAATCTAGATCTCTTGGTGAAACGTCTATAAATAGATATAGTTTTGCATTAAAAGCAGCTAAATGATCAGCAATAGCCAAAGCTATACTATTTGCATGTCCTCGATCTTCAATGTAGTTAACTTTTAACCGCCAATTTTCAGGAATATAATTATACAAATACCGATAAGCTAAGGATGTTTTTCCTTGTCCTGAAGCAGCATGGATAATTACTGTTTGGTTTCTTTTAAATAGTTCATCAATCTCATCAAGCTGTTCTGTTCTTTCGATATCAAGGTTAGCCTGAATATGGCTAAACCTTGTAGAAACCCCTTTATAAAATTCTTTTTCTAAAGCTAACGTATCTAATATCTCATTTTCAATTAGAGGCTCTAATGATTTAAACCATTCAGTATGATGTGCTTCTCTTTCTGATAAGTATTTCCCAATAGAATTTATTTTTTCTATTAGCTGTGAGTATGTAATTTTTGTTTGTTGCTCTGATGCCGTATACAGCCAAGCATTTAATAATGATAACGCGTTCTCAGGAGAACCAACCGTTAAGCTATTTGATAAGCGGCTAATTATATCAGTATTTAAATCAAATTCTGAAACTTTATCCCAAGTTATTCTCTCAAACATAGAATTAACTTGTTGTTCTGTCATTCCAAGTTTAACTAATTTATTTAATATGCTAATTTTATTCGATTCTACTCCCATCCAAGCATTTTCTAATTCTTTGCCTATATCTCCAAAGCTAATAACTTCAACCTTTACATTTTCGTTTAAAAATAATAAATTAGCAGAGCGACGAAAGAATGAATCTTCTTGATCAGGTTTAATAAAATGAGATAAGACTAAAGGTTCACTATAAGCTTTGACTTGAATTGTTCTTACTAATTTTTCTCCCTTATATACTGCAAGATCTTCATTTCCTTCTGGCTGAAAAACTAAATTCGTATCTTTAGAGCTTAAAATTTCATTTAATATATATAACGTTTGTAATCTATAACCACGAAGTGCGGCTTTTGCTCCTGAGTTACTCAAAATTATTCCTTCAATTTATTCTAAAGAGGCAGATATAATTAGTTCATTTACTTAATAGCTGAATCAGTCTTTGCCTTTCTTCTATTGACAACTTATCTATTAAGCAAGCCAACTCTGCTGACTCAGCGCTATCGCAAAAGAAGTAATTTAAAGGTACGCCTAGCTCATCAGCCATGCGTTGAAGAGTTTGAACATCTGGGGTGTGCCTCTCTTTCTCATAGTGATTCATCCTACTACTAGCAGAGCTAGGATCCAAACCAATACGAATACCCAATTTTTTTTGTGTCATATTAGCTCGCTTACGAGCTTCTTTGAGCCTGTCTGGGATAGGGTTCGGTTTAGCCACTTAGTTTTCATCTGGACACCTTGAATAACTTAGATTGTCTAAGTTTTACTAATATTAGTATACTTAGCAATCCTAAGTTTTGTTTGGTGGCGCTTCATGTCTCAAACCATTAAACTCAATGAGCATATCTACTACCTTCTCATGGCGTTGTTGCCTAAATGAATGAACCTTCCGTCTCAGATGCGATCAGATCCTGTGAATACCACGCAGGAACCGCTATCAGATGGGCAAATCTAAATCTCGCATTACCAATTGGCCGGAATATAACAAGGCGTTGACCAACCGAGGCTCACTGACTTTTTGGATAGACGAGCAGGCGCTCAACCTCTGGTGTCACACTGAACACCATGGTGGTCGAGGTCGGGGATTTCAATACAGTGACACGGCGATAG
>NZ_JAKKRK010000098.1:0-4914 GCF_025654545.1 Shewanella sp. SM20
GCACAGTAAGCTCAATTTTGTATCACCGAGTGAGCGACATGCGATGCAAGATAAAGCGATTTTATCTAAGCGTAAGGAGGTACTAGAAGAAGCAAGATCAAGAAACCCTAAACGCTGGCCAAACGGTATAAGGAACTGTGACGTTATCGGTGAGGTAGTGTTGAACCCAGAAAAAGAGTCTGAAACTGAAACAAGAAATGCAGCTTAAAATTTAAGTAAAGAGTGCCAACTACCTTGAAAAACACCGACCTCAATATACAAGATTAAATTATAATATCTATAAAATACAAATAGATAAAACACGCTACCAAAACCATAATTCATACCATTTTTATTTTATAAAGTTAAAATCAATCCATTCAATATGTTAACTCACGCATGTTATACCGTATTGAAGCAGTGATTAGTCTCAACTTCATTAATATTTCCCATCCGATTGCACATTTTAAATATGTTATTTTCGCTGTAACAAAGGTTATGTGATCTGAACACACATATACCTCTTTAGATAGTGCTAAATTTGCAAATGGAGAATGCTCTAACAGTGCGTGAGCTGCGTAAAAAATAAATATCACGCCACGATGAATAACCCTTATTAAGTAGATGAATGTACGGCGGAGGAACTATCATGTTCACAAGAAAGATTCAAAAAACAGCACTAGCCATGCTGATCTCTGGCGCTATGGCAGGTACTGCCTATGCAGCACCAGAAGTGCTAGCCGATTTTCACGGTGAAATGGGTAGCTGCGACAGCTGCCACGTATCAGACAAAGGTGGCGTCACCAACGACAACCTTACCCATGAAAATGCTCAGTGTGTTAGCTGCCACGGTGATTTAAAAGAACTGGCCGCCGCTGCACCTAAAGATAAAGTATCACCCCATAAATCTCACCTAATTGGCGAAATTGCTTGTACTAGCTGCCATAAAGGTCATGAAAAATCAGTCACCTATTGCGATGCTTGTCACAGCTTCGGCTTTGATATGCCTTACGGTGGTAAGTGGGAACGTAAGTTTGTGCCTGTTGATGCAGACAAAGCTGCTCAAGATAAAGCCATTGCCGCTGGCGCAAAAGAAACCACTGATGTCGTGATCATAGGTTCAGGTGGTGCAGGTCTTGCTGCAGCCGTTTCAGCCCGTGATGCAGGCGCTAAAGTTATCCTGCTTGAAAAAGAACCTATCCCAGGCGGAAACACTAAACTTGCTGCTGGCGGTATGAATGCTGCAGAAACTAAGCCACAGGCTAAACTAGGTATCGCAGACAAGAAACAAATCATGATCGACGACACCATGAAAGGTGGTCGCAATATTAACGATCCTGAACTGGTCAAAACCTTAGCCAACAACTCATCAGACTCTATCGATTGGTTAACCTCTATGGGTGCCGATATGACTGACGTAGGTCGTATGGGTGGTGCAAGTGTTAACCGTAGTCACCGTCCAACAGGCGGCGCTGGCGTGGGTGCACACGTAGCACAAGTTCTATGGGACAATGCAGTGAAACGTGGTACTGACATCCGCTTAAACAGCCGTGTAGTACGTATTCTTGAAGATGCGAGCGGTAAAATTACCGGCGTATTAGTGAAGGGTGAATACACAGGTTATTACGTTGTCAAAGCTGACGCTGTCGTTATCGCAGCGGGTGGTTTTGCGAAAAATAACGATCGTGTAGCTAAGTACGATCCTAAGTTAAAAGGCTTTAAAGCGACTAACCACCCAGGTGCTACAGGTGATGGCTTAGACGTGGCATTACAAGCTGGCGCGGCAACTCGCGACTTAGAGTTTATTCAAGCTCACCCAACTTATTCACCTGCTGGTGGTGTAATGATCACCGAAGCGGTACGTGGTAACGGTGCGATCGTGGTTAACCGTGAAGGTAACCGCTTTATGAACGAAATCACCACCCGTGACAAAGCGTCTGCCGCGATTCTGCAACAAAAAGGCGAAAGTGCTTATTTGGTATTCGATGACTCTATCCGTAAGAGCTTAAAAGCCATCGAAGGCTATGTGCACCTGAACATTGTTAAAGAAGGCAAAACAATTGAAGATCTGGCTAAACAGTTAGATATTCCAGCGGCCGAACTCGCTAAAACAGTGAAAGCTTATAATGGCTTTGTTAAATCAGGTAAAGATGCTCAATTTGAACGTCCTGATTTACCACGTGAATTAGTTGTTGCACCTTTCTACGCTCTCGAAATCGCGCCAGCAGTTCACCACACTATGGGTGGTGTTGTGATCGATACTAAAGCCGAAGTGAAGAGTGAAAAAACAGGCAAACCTATTGATGGTTTATATGCAGCAGGTGAAGTCACAGGTGGCGTTCACGGTGCTAACCGCTTAGGTGGTAATGCTATCTCCGATATCGTTACTTATGGCCGTATCGCGGGTGCATCTGCAGCTAAATACGCTAAAGACAAAAAGTAAAATGCAATAACGGAGGGTTAAAGGACTAGCCCTCAGCTCATATAGTACGACTTTCAATATGAGAGCTCTAGCTTGAACACTTCAAGTAAAAGCAGTCAATCAATAAGCGAGCCGTCAGGGGCTCGCTTTTTTATTCCCAATTGATGATAAAGCTCACTCTTTTAACGGGGAATTTTCTAAGGCTAAGGACAAAAAGCCCTAACTCACTTACACTCTTTGCCAGATAATTACATCAGCAAACCCGTTAGGTGACTGAAATGAGAATTGGATTTTTTAGCGCGAAACATTACGACATGCAGCACTTTAACCGCACAAATGCTGCGTTTGGTGCACAAATTGAGTACTTCGATTATCGCCTCTGCATGCAAACAGTGAAGCTTGCCGAAGGTTTTGAAATTGTCTGCGCCTTCGTCAACGATTCACTCTGTGAAGAAGTTCTGGTCGAACTCGCTAAGGGTGGCACAAAAATTATCGCCATGCGCTGCGCTGGCTTTAACAACGTCGATTTAGTTGCCGCTAAACGCTTAGGCATGCAAGTCGTTAACGTACCAGCTTATTCTCCTGAATCCGTGGCCGAACACACAGTCGCACTGATGTTGACACTGAATCGAAAAATCCACAAAGCTTACCAACGCACCCGCGATGCCAACTTCTCCCTCGAAGGCTTAGTCGGCTTTAACATGTTCGGCAAAACCGTCGGCGTGATTGGTACAGGTAAAATCGGCGTAGCAACCATCAAGGTATTGCTCGGTTTTGGCTGTAAAGTCATTGCCTTCGATCCCTTTATCAATCCGGCTGTCATCGCGCTGAATGTTGAATATCAAGATCTCGACTCTATTTATGCCAACAGCGATATCATCAGCTTGCATTGCCCGTTGACCGCGGATAACCGTCATTTACTAAACCAAGCCAGTTTCGCCAAGATGAAACCCGGTGTCATGGTGATCAACACCAGCCGCGGTGGTTTACTCAATGCTTTCGACGCAATGGAAGCATTAAAACTGGGGCAAATCGGCTCGCTTGGGCTCGATGTATACGAAAACGAAAAAGGGCTGTTCTTCGAAGACAAATCGAATGAAATTATTCAAGACGATGTATTCCGTCGTTTATCAGCCTGCCATAACGTGATTTTCACGGGTCACCAAGCCTTCCTCACCGAAGAAGCCCTAGGCGCCATTGCCAAAACGACCTTGAACAATATAAAAGCACTATGTGCCGGTGAACTCTCAGGTAACGAATTGTTTTAACTGACAGATAAAATCCTGACTGCTAAAGTGAGGCTTCAACGTTTGAAGCCTCATAGAGGAATATAAATATGTTAGTGACTCAGGAAATTCAGGATATCTCCACGCCTTCCGGGCTAATGCGTACCTACATCTATCGCCCAGAAGCACAGGGAATATTCCCAAGTATCATCTTTTATTCCGAGATATTTCAGCAAACTGCGCCCATCGCCCGCACCGCCACTATTCTTGCTGGCCACGGTTTTGTGGTGTTAGTACCCGAAGTGTTCCATGAACTGAATCCTTTAGGCACTGTGCTGGCCTATGATGAATCAGGTAAAGATAAAGGTAACGCCGATAAATTTGCCAAACCCCTAGAGCACCACGATAGCGATACCCAAGCACTGATCGATTTTGCCACTCAACAAACTTACTGCAATGGCAAAGTTGGCTCTATGGGCGTGTGTATCGGCGGCCACTTAGCCTACCGCGCCGCACTCAACCCCGCTATTTTAGGTGCATTTTGCCTCTATCCTACCGACATTCATTCCAACACCCTACCCTGCGCTTACGGTAATGACTCATTGAGCCGCAGCGGTGATATTCAAGGGGAATTAGTGTTAGTGTTCGGCAAGCAAGATCCCCACGTATCCGCGGAGGGACGAGTACTAATCCACCAGCAATTAATGGCGCTGAACCGTAACTTCACTTGGCTTGAAGTCAACGCCCAACACGCCTTTATGCGTGATGAAGGCGAACGCTATGATCCCGCACTCGCACTGCAAATGTACCTGCAAGCGGTAGCTTTTTTTCAAAGAGTGCTTCACTAGTTTATAAATTAAACATACAAGATATTAAATACTTAAGGAAAGAGTAAAAATGAAACCCTATAAAAATTTATCCTCAAAAAACTTAGCATTACTATTAATGATTACCCGAGTAACAACCGTTGTTTCGTTATTAGCCGTCGTGCTTTCATTAATTGGCCTAGCGAGTCAGTTTTGGATGACACGTGGATTTAGCCCTGAAGAATCCCCTGATGATTTACAAATAAATCATCAAATTAGAGTGGAAGCGCATCTTGTTGCATGATCAAATGGTTTCGCTAAAAACTACACTTGGACAACAAGATGCGCGAAGCCAATATCCTACAACATTCTTTACACCAATACTGCCCAGAACTTCACCTAAAACGATTAAACAGCTTGATGCTGGCCTCTAAGGCACTGATTGAATGTAAGACACTGACCTTGACTGAGTTAGGTCGAA
>NZ_JAKKRK010000099.1:0-4755 GCF_025654545.1 Shewanella sp. SM20
GCACAGTAAGCTCAATTTTGTATCACCGAGTGAGCGACATGCGATGCAAGATAAAGCGATTTTATCTAAGCGTAAGGAGGTACTAGAAGAAGCAAGATCAAGAAACCCTAAACGCTGGCCAAACGGTATAAGGAACTGTGACGTTATCGGTGAGGTAGTGTTGAACCCAGAAAAAGAGTCTGAAACTGAAACAAGAAATGCAGCTTAAAATTTAAGTAAAGAGTGCCAACTACCTTGAAAAACACCGAGTATTTAACTAGTCCACATCCGCTTTGGTCTGATAATGCCGATTTAGATACCTTGTTGGAATTATATTGCTAATGAATGAGAAGCTAATATTTGAAAGCGAAGGTAATACAGTTTCAAATGGAATGATTAATATTAATGATATCATCATCTCTTTTGCAACAGACGGTAAACCTTACAGCTATTACCATGATGATAGATGGATTATTATTTCCGAAAATGTTGACATTAACTTTGGTAATCTTCGTGGGGAGTTTAAATCACTTTGTAAGAAACTTGTTTACAAAGAGTTTGATAGTAACAAAATCCAAAGTAAGACAAGCATAGGGAGTAAATATATTCAAGCCTTTTCGCGCTTGTCTAAGTGTATCATAGAATGTGGTGGTTCAGACTTCACCTTTATTAACTCGGATAAAGGATTTAGAGAGTTTATTAAAGTTGCTAAAAGTAAGGAGTTGAAATATAAAACATGGAAAAATTATTTAATTATTCTTAGTGTTTTAAAAAGTGAAGGTGTCATTACGAGAGTGATTCACAATGCAGAAGCACTAGCAATTTTGCTGTCAAATAATCAGAAAATATCTCGTCAAACGATTGCATTACCCGAAAACATTGCTTCATGTTACTTTAAAACTGCTTTAGATATTGTTGAAAAGTATCATCCCCATCGAAAAATTATAAGCAATACTTATGGTTCATTTATTAATGATTATAATACTAGCATCAATGCTGATTATGGGTATTCTGTTGCAAAGGCAAGGGGACTTGCTCAGGATAATCATCTTGGAATAACGCAACAATTGGATTTTAAGCTTGATTTGACTGGTGAATGGTTATGTCTAGTACGAGCAGCTTGTTACATAGTTATTGCTGGATTTACAGGTTGCAGAGATGGTGAAGTTAAGTCACTAACACTTAGCTCTTATCAAGAAAAAGTCTATGCCGGTATGGTTATTCCTATGGTTATTGGCTTACATTCTAAGGTGAATGTCGCGGGAGTTGAAAGACAAACGAGTTGGGTTACTATCCCTGCGGTCAAGAAGGCCATCGAACTTGTATGGGAACTATATGAGTTCTCAAGGGATAACTGGAAAGAACGAGCTAAATTATACTCCCATGTTGATGAGCAACAGAAAATGGTTGACGAGGCTAATTCACTTTTTCTGTCATATTCTCCAACAGCTAAATATCCAATGGCAGGAAGGCAAGCTATTGATAAATCCCTTAAAAGCTTCGTTAAATCAGTTGGTTATTGCGCTACAACTCAAGATGTAGCTGAATTCAATTTGCTGAATCCAACTCGTAAGGGTGAATTGAATGTAGGAGATGCATTAAATGTAAACCCACATTGTTTTCGTAGAACGTTTGCCGTCTATCTTGTAAGAAATAAACTGGCATCACTTTTAGATTTAAAATATCAATTTAAGCATCTTAATATTGCAATGACTTCTTGGTATTCAAACCAAGCTAACGTTGCAGGCTATTTTGATATGATGCTAGATAAAGATCTCTTGTTAGACATAGCACAAGAAAATCATGAGTTTATGACTGATACACTTTATTATATTTATAATGAAGCTGAGTCGTTATCTGGCGCTGAAGGTAAAAGAATTGAAAAATTACGTGGTGACGATAGGACTACTATTTATCTGAGTCGTGAAGAGATTTCGAAGCAGGTACGTGATGGTCAGATGTCGATTATTGAAACACCAGTAGGACATTGCACCAATCCTCAGTGCAATCGTATTTGTGATGCCCCAGTGTGTAAGTATGCCGTTGTTACAAAAGACAAAGCACTAGAGCTTATTCCTAAGAGGAACTTGTTGATTAAGAAATTTGAGTCACTAGTCGATTATGGTGTCAAAATGCCCAATATTTTGTCGAAGCTTTACTATGAAATAAAATCGATTGAGCAATGTTTTAAAGAGCATAGCATTGCCTTTAAAGTTTTTAGACACGATATCAACCAAACATTACTATAAGATCACCTATGACTGAACAATCAGATAGAGGCAAAGAGACCTTGATCAGGCTGGAACAAGCGCTTGAAAGGCTCATTGATGGTAAACCATTAAAAACTAAGTCCGATGGCCGTATTAGCCTCAAAAGAATCAATGATGAGGCTGGCTTGAGTTCGGGAGGGATCTATTACTACTCATCATTTGTTGAGAAGGCAAATGGTATAATTGAGACCGCGAAGCGAAAAGTTGTTGATGGTAAACGTGTTCAAAACAAGCAATCCGAACAAAAATTACGTGATCAACGCGATAAAGAAAAGCAGCTTAAAGAGCGATACAAAGCGCAGCGTGATCAAATAAAAGCTTTTAGTGATCAGGTTGTTGCTCACAACGCACAGCTTGAATTTACGCTGTTTGAAGCATTAGAGAAGATATCTCTTTTAGAACAACAGCTAGCTATATATAAAGTTAGTCCCATTACAGGTAAAAAAGTTTGAGATTATTCATTGCAGAAAAACCAAGCCTTGGCCGTGCTCTCGTTGATGTATTACCTAAGCCTCATCAAAAAAGTGATGGCTATATTAAGGCTGGTAATGGTGACGTAGTCACTTGGTGTATAGGCCATTTATTGGAGCAAGCTGAGCCAGAGGTATACAATCCCGATTATAAAAAGTGGGTTATAGAGCATTTACCAATCGTCCCAACAGAATGGAAATTAGTCGTTAAAGCTAATACTAAAAAGCAATTTACTGTCGTTAAGAAGTTAATAAAAGAAGCTGATGTATTAGTCAATATGGGCGATCCAGATAGAGTCGGACAGATTTTGATCGATGAAGTCATTAATCATTGTGGCGTATCCAAAGCTAGAAAAGCACAAGTATTGCGTTGCTTGGTAAGTGATTTAAACCCTGCCGCAGTAACAAAAGCATTGAATAATTTGCGTAAAAACACTGACTTTATTCCCTTAGCTACATCGGCATTAGCCAGAGCCAGAGCAGATTGGTTGTATGGGATTAATATGACTCGACTATGTACCCTACAAGGTCGTCAATCTGGCTATAACGGGGTTTTGTCTATAGGACGGGTTCAGACACCAGTTTTAGGTTTAATTGTTCACCGTGACCTTGAGATTGCTAATTTTGTTCCTAAGCCATTTTATGAGGTAATGTGTACTTTCGTGACACAAAAAGGCGAATCTTATCAGGCTAAGTGGCGCCCAAGTGCGGCATGTGAACCTTATATGGATGAAGATAATCGAGTTCTATCCAAAGCATTAGCACTAAATGTCATTTCTAGAGTTCAAGGTCAAAAAGGCAAAATCATCAAGGTAACTCAAGACAAAAAGGCCACACCGCCACCACTACCTTATAGTTTGTCAGTGTTACAAATTGATGCAGCTAAGCGATATGGAATGAGTGCGCAGACCGTGCTTGATACGTGTCAGCAACTTTATGAACGTCATAAGCTGATTACTTACCCTCGTTCAGATTGTCGCTACCTACCTAAAGAGCATTTAAATGAAGCAACCCAAGTTATTGGAGCTATCCGTAACTCGTGTTCAGCTTTAAGTGATGCTGCCAATAACGCTAATGTCAGTTTAAAGAGTAAAGCATGGAATGATGCAAAGGTGAGTGCTCACCACGCTATTATACCAACTTTGAAATCAACAGATATGAACCGTCTTTCTGCAGCAGAAAACAATATTTATGAGCTAGTCGCTCGGCAGTATTTGATTCAGTTTTATCCTCCATTTGAGTATGTCGATAAGCAAATTGACACTGAGGTGTCAGGTGGATTGTTTATTGCCAAGCAAAAGGATGTTGTATCTCAAGGCTGGAGAAGCTTGTTTCCCTCAAAGCCAAACACACAAGGTGAAAGTGAGTTTTCGGCTACAAGCCTGCCTAATGTATCAAAAGGTGAAGAAGTTCATTGTCAGCAAGCAGATTTGAAGGAAAAACAGACAACGCCTCCTAAGTATTTTACTGATGCAACCCTATTATCCGCAATGACGGGAATTGCCCGTTATGTTACAGATGCCTCTATTAAAAAAGTTTTGCGCGATACAGATGGCTTAGGCACAGAAGCGACTAGAGCAGGGATCATTGAGCTCTTATTTAAGCGCCAGTTTCTGACCCGTAAAGGTAAAGATATTAGAGCGACTGAAGTTGGAACACAGTTAATTTGTTCATTACCAGAGCGTATGACAATCCCCGATATGACAGCTCATTGGGAGTCGCAGCTTGAAGCGATTAGTCAAAAAGAAATTAAGTATGCACATTTTATGGATCCCATTACACAGAGTACTGAAGAATCCCCTGATGATTTACAAATAAATCATCAAATTAGGGTGGAAGCGCATCTTGTTGCATGATCAAATGGTTTCGCCAAAAACTACACTTGGACAACAAGATGCGCGAAGCCAATATCCTACAACATTCTTTACACCAATACTGCCCAGAACTTCACCTAAAACGATTAAACAGCTTGATGCTGGCCTCTAAGGCACTGATTGAATGTAAGACACTGACCTTGACTGAGTTAGGTCGAAATT
>NZ_JAKKRK010000100.1:0-4704 GCF_025654545.1 Shewanella sp. SM20
AATTTAATTTCGACCTAACTCAGTCAAGGTCAGTGTCTTACATTCAATCAGTGCCTTAGAGGCCAGCATCAAGCTGTTTAATCGTTTTAGGTGAAGTTCTGGGCAGTATTGGTGTAAAGAATGTTGTAGGATATTGGCTTCGCGCATCTTGTTGTCCAAGTGTAGTTTTTAGCGAAACCATTTGATCATGCAACAAGATGCGCTTCCACCCTAATTTGATGATTTATTTGTAAATCATCAGGGGATTCTTCAGCCCTTTGCTCTAACTCGTCTGTTTCGGATTAATATTTCTATGGGTAATGCCTAAATCAGGTACGCCTTAGGCGTCACCTGGATTTACTTTTTAGCTAATTCCTCTATGATCTTGTTTTCAACATACAGACACATAGTCAAGTAAAAAATTACTATGACCTCTAATTAATATTATTTCAGGTGATCATTTCCCATCGTGCTCATTCAATAGCTCTTCTACTTTTTCTAGGTAAGAGAATAATTCACTATGAGGCATCCATTCAGTCGATGCTCGCACCATAGCAAGACTAAATGAATCCTCCAACAAAGAATCTAAATCTTCATGATGCAAGATGTTCAAGGTGTTCAGATAGTATCTACTCAATTTAGCAAACACCAGAATCCACAATGAAACCTTCAGGGCTTCATCCCACCTAGACCAATTTGACGTGCTAGCCAATGGCTGTTGAATAATTCTTTTCTGTTTGTTGAGGATTTTTCTGGTTATTCCAATGCATTTCTTTTGATAGCTTGGGTTACTATGAGCCCAAAGATAAGAGCTTAGGTTCGTTGTTTTCCCTTCTCTTTCTGGAGAAAACAAAAGTGATCGATGTGGATTTTCGTTATTTAATAAATCGATTAGATCTCGAAACCAAATCTCACACACATCCTCAAAATTAACACGATTTTTACGTAATATTGGTTCTACTACGTCGCTAAATAACCAAGGCTCAGCCCAACCAAGATAGTGCATGTGCCCCCTTGAAGAGTCAATCAATAGTTCTAGGGCATTAAATGAAACCTGCTCTGGCAATAGTTTCTGTAACTGTACTATAAGGTTATCATAAAAACTTCGGCTGTTAGGGATATTAGCATTTCTATTCAGAGCCCAACCAATATACTGAATTTTCTCTGTGTAGCTAAAACCTAACAACTTACCTTCAGCTAATTCAAATTCAGTTGATGACAAAAGTAATTGCTCAAGAGAATTCCAGCCAAACCAATTCAAAAGTGCGATATCGCTTTCTATTAGCTTCTCTTGCTGCTTATCTGAGATATCATGAAATTCCAAAGACAAGGATATTTCACTAACAGATTGACCGAGTAAAGATAGTCTAACAGCTTCTGTCGGTTGATACTCTTTAGTTAAGAGTTTTGATTCCCTTTCAATTAAAAAAAATAGAGACTCCGGCGAATAACGCCACAAATACTTAACGGCGTAAAATTCAGCCCAAGTTAGAATCCTATATTTTGTAGACTGAAGAAAATGATGTATTTGAGTCGAACTATGGATAAATTCAGTTAACGATTTTTTGAAATAACTAGGATCAATCACTGAAATTTCATGTTCATCGCAATTGGTTTCTCTCTGAAATGCACAAGATAAAAACTCTGACAAGAAAGATAAAAATCTAATATCGGATTGAAACTCACCAATGTTTGAGTCGTCAATGGGAGTGTGCGCCAAAATATCACCTATAACTTCCCATGCCACTATAAAGTCAGAAAGCTCACCATCCATCTCCTTTAGACAGTTGAATAAACCTGTTTTAGATAAACCATTTAGTGATTCGCTTTGAAGAATTCCTAGCTCTGCCAACTTATCTTTCAATTCATTACCACATAGCTCTTTTAGTAATGGTTGCTTGAACCACACACTTAATACCGTTCCTGAACATTCATGTTTCAAGATACTTAGAGGCTCATATAGCTTAGTCTTGGAATTTGAGACTGTTGAGTCAAAAAGTATAGAGACAGAACCTTGATCGACTTGTTCGTTTGGTGAGCTTCTTGCCTCTTGAATTATTTCAAATGTATATTGATTGGTTTTATATAAAACATCAGTGGGAATTGGAGTTATTAGCAATGGATAATTTTCGGCTGCTTTCTGGAATGAATTAGACAAATGAAAGCCTTCGACTGGAAGTCCATTTTTACCAATAACTAATATGTATCGGTCGTGCAAACGTTCTTCTTTCAAGCCGTATATTTTGACCTTACATCGTTGCAATAACCTTCTATTGCGTTCACAGTTAGCAATTAGGTTATCAATACCTGTACTAACCATATTATCTGTTTTTCTGCGTCTAGGTATGTCTTCGCCTCTTGGTTTCGGTATACTTCTAAATATTGTGTATTCAGAATCGGGCAAGGCATAGAGTGTCAACAAACTTAAGCCAACGTCTTCGAAATATGGATCAAAGATTGCGATATGCTGTTGTTGATTTTTTTTCATCAAACATTGAAACCATTCGACAAATTGAAGTCTTCCTTCACCATTACTTTGCCCCCATCTTGGGAAAAATCTCCCTTCTGACTTGGGAGGATAAAGCTTCGAGAACAATGATTTCAGCGCTTGATTTTCGGGCACCCATTTATCAATTTCGCGCCCACTAATTCTATTTTGAGAGAGGTTTTCTCTAGCTGAAAATGACAAAGCTTGCGATACGCGGTTGGCCATTTTGGGTATCGTAGTTTTTTCAAGCCAATCAAATTTAACTGGACTTGTGCTGTTACCGACGAGTTGCATCTGGAAATTAATCTCTCGTACATAATTTGTTTTCCAACTACAGCATAAACACCCCTCTTCATAATCATCTGTAAAAGAAAAAATATCAATTTTAGCACTGTCGGCTATATCAAATAACAATTCCTCAAGCTTAAAACTACATTCAAATATTCTCTCTTTAATAAATTTTGCTACCGCTACTCTAGAACACAGGACTTGATTGTCGTTCTCAACAGTCAAGTGAAACTGAAAGCGATTAAAGGTGGGTAGTTGGGTAGAAGTAAACCGTACATTTAGGTCTTTATCTTTATTCCAATTAACCTCAAGGAGGTTTCTTTCATTATCGTCAAGTGTAGGAAATACTAGTAACTCAATATCACCTAACCTAGCAATGTCCTTACTCCCAAAGCTCATCCCAGTATCAGTATTAAGTTGCTCCACTATCATTGTAGTAAAAGCTGTATCGTACTTTTCCCCACAAAGAAACAGAGATTGTTTATCACTTTTACTTATGGAAGCACTTAGAGCCCCTGCACTTCCATGTGGGCTGGCTAATGAATCTTTCAAATGAGCATCACTATTAAGCAAGTAAGTTATTGGTCTAAAAATGGCACGATCATCAACAACTATAGTATTTCCGAAACGTTCTCTTATATTTTCAGGAAGTTTTATATTTAATTTTTCACTAATATTATCAATAGATTGCCTATCACATGCCATACTGAGTAATTCGCGACATATAGAGCTATCCACATAAAGATTTAGTCTAGTTACACTTGCTCTGAATGAACCGAAAGATTTGGAATCGTTCTTGTGGCTAAAGGACCAACTGTTTGTTGAAAAGCTATACGGTAGTAACCGACCATACAGCACACGGTTTTCTACTGCATTTTCATACTGTAGCTGCAAAACCCATAGTTGAAGGGCGCAGGGGTATTTTTCTGATGAGAACAATCTGTCTAGACGGCAATCGTTTAATAAGTCTGTCAGTTGATATGACATAAGACTAACCTTTTAATTTAATTTAGGAAATCAGCCTAGCGCAGCCTAATAACTATTTGAATAGTGAATTTATAGTTCTATTTCATCAAGCATGATACTTTCTTAAATCACTACATTTATCATGTCCGATTTAGAGAATGGACTCTGAAAGGAAAAAATCTGGCCATCCATTATAGATCAACAACATAATGCACTTTTGGTTTGTCTACAACTTGTACGAGCTAAAATTGCTTAAACTAGAGTCATCAAAAGTTAAAGGGCTAAAGCTGAAGCATAAAATCGAGCTAATTTCTTAAAAAACGGCGTATTTCAGACATGCTAACCCACCCAATAAAACAAATGGGCAGTGATTGGTATGTTTAAGCAGGATTACAGTTAATTGCTGTGAAAGTGCTGGCAGCATTTAGCAAAGTGCCGTCGTCGTTTCTCTAAGTGTTCACAGTAATCGGTCAGTTCTTGCAGCATACCTACTGGGCCATGAAATAGCTTGCCAAACTCGGTGAAAAGATGGGACATGCATAACTTCTAGGTCGAACGAGACCCTTTCACATCAACTTTTCTATAGGCAAAGCTTTACTTGGCCTATTTCCCTTTTGAACTGCGAAACTTACTTTGGGGCAAAAGCTTTTTAGGATGGACTTATGAATTAGGGACTTAGTTAAGATTGGCATTGTTGCAACAGTGACCGTTGGCGACATGGATGTCGCCGTCGAGCCCTCAGGGATAATGGAATGGACCCATCCACTTTTAATCGGCCTCGCAATGGGCCACGATGTAGTCGCTAAAACTCATCAGAAAGAGGACGGGTCCACCTATGAAGATTACTACAATCGGTTTAGATATCGCAAAGTCTGTTTTTCATGCTGTTGGTGTCGATAAAGCAGGCAAGTTAATCAAAAAGAAAATGCTTAGACGCAAAGACTTGCTGCCCTTTGTCGCGAAAATTGAGCCTTGCCTTATCG